>CAIOYU010000013.1 GCA_903862565.1 uncultured Actinomycetes bacterium
AGGCGTGCGAGGCGAACTCGGTGTCGGTGAACATCCCGATGGGCGCCGACATCGTGGGCAGTTCAGTGATCACGACGTCGGTTTCGCTCACCAGGTTGAACGCGAGAGCGGAGGGGGCGCCGGCACTGGCGTAGCGGAGCGTGCGACTGGGTGCCTCATAAACGCCGTACCACATCGTGAAGTAGTGCTCATGGTGCTGGTCCATCTGGAATCGATGGTTCAGTTCGGTCAGCACCGCCTCGGGCGTCAGGAGGGTCTCGCTGGACATCGACCGGGATCGCAGCATGTTGTGCACCGAAACCGACAGCAGGGCGGGTTCCAGGCCGTGCCCGGAGACGTCGATCAGGTAGACGAGCAGGTGATCGTCGTCGAGCCAGAGGTAGTCGAAGCTGTCGCCGCCGAGTTCGCTGGACGGCAGGTAGCGGGAGGACACGCTGACCTTGCCGGTCAGGCCCTTCGGCATGATCGACGACATATAGCTGGCCGCGCTTTCCAGTTCGGCAGTCAATCGGTTGGTCTGCCGCTGAAGCTGTTGAGCCAGAATGCGATTCCGTTCGTTCGCCTCAACCAGGGCGGTTATGTCGGTGATCTGGGCAATGAATAGTTCGACATCGCCGTTCGGACGGCGCACGCAGCTCACCGAAAGATCGCCCCATATGTGATGGCCGTCAGCGTGGTTGTACTGCTTGGTCAACCGATAGGAGTCGATACGGCCTTCAAGGATGCCGTTGAAGTCCTCCAATTCTCCGTCCAGGTACTCCTGAGCAGTGAATTCCTGCCAATGCATTCCGTTCATCGTCTGGGCGTCGATGCCGAACAGGCGACCCATCGCGTCATTGACCTCGTGCAGGAGACCATCCGGTGTGACAAGGCACATGCCGACGGAGGCGTTATTGATCGAGCGGCGGAAGCGTTCGTCGGCCCAGGCCTGTTGCCTGCGCGCCTCGTCCGCCTGGTGCTGCGCGGCCACCTCGTCATCGATCACCCGCAGTGACGCGACGAATCCGTCCTGGCGGCCATCGGCGGCGTAAAAGGGTTTGGCGTGCACGTCGACCCAGTGGATGACGCCATCGGGTGTGATCCCGCGGGCGCGGGTCTTGACCACGCCACCCGCCAGGACGGTCGCGTTCCGCTGCGCACTCTCGGCCCAATCCTCCGGAGGAATAGCCTCCTGCAACGCCCGGCCCACCCAGTATTCGGGCGGCGCGCCGGAGACCTCCTCAACCGACGGGGAGACCCACGCGACCTTGCCGTCCTGGACGAGGTAGACCACGTCGGCGACGTTCTCAGCCAGCAGGCGGTACTTCTGTTCGGAGGCGACAAGGCTGTCCGCGTTGGCCCGCAGCAGAGCACGGTCCGATTCGCTGGTCTCCCGCAGGACATACTCGCAACGGCTCACGCGGTAGGCGGCGGTGCCGAGAACCATCGTGACCAGAGCCGTCGAGAGGGCCAGGGACAGACCCTCGCTGAGACCGAGCGCAAGGAAAGCGCGCCGGGACAGCCCGACGAGCAACGGAAACCCACCCAGAATCACGGCCAGCCGGGCCAGCGACAACCGATCGGACCGGGCGAGCAGCCACGTCGGTTGCAGCAGCACCATCGCCGCACCGAGCAGCAGCAGACTGAGGGCGGTCGTCAGGGCCATACCCGTCGAATCGGCGATCTGTAACCGCCCGACCGCCCCGAACAAGTAAGACAGGAGTGTGACGAACGGGAACACCATCGCGGTGACCAGGCACCCCTCCCAGACAACGCGGGTCCACCGGCGATTCACCCGGATGAGGGCAACGCACACGGACAGCAGGAAGGCCGGCAACACGGTTTGTGGGCTGGGACGACCCGACAAGGCCGGTTGCATGGTCCGCACCGCGTCGCCAAACCACAACTGGTCAATACCGAACGAACGACCGGTTGCGTACTCGGCGAGGACGACCACGGTGCTGGCGCCGACCAACACGGCCAGGCAACGCCCGAGCCACACCCGAGCAGGCGATGGGCTGCCCGACTGCACCAGAATCGACACCGCCAGTGGTGCCAGCCACACAACGGTCCATGGCTTCATCGGCGGCCAGCCCTGGTGGACGCGGGTCAACGTCTGGAATCCGGTGGCCCATCCCACCCAGGCCAGCGCCGTCAGAGTGAGAACGAGGACGGCGGCGACGCGCCCCCAGCGGGCCAGTGCCAGTTCAGACCGGCTGTCGGGGAGCCCTGCATCCATCAGCGGCTCACTCCCTAGCGCAGCGACGGTCAAGTTCTCGCCGTCGACGGTCAGGAGATGACCCTGCCTCCTCAGGATACGGCGTGCGGCCCCGTCGTGAGGACCTGCGCAGATACACCTGCCCGCTACGGGAATTTGTTCCATGCGACTACCCGGTGATTGGCCAGTAGTCTGCTCCAAAACGGGTACCCACCTGTCGAGCAGACGGCAGGAAGCCAGGAGGTCCGCAGCGTGAACGACGGGCATCGCGTCCGCCAGTCGGTGGACGACGTCCCCTTTGTCATGGCCCTGGTCACTTCGGACGGTCACTTCGGCCACGTCAACGATGCGCTGTGCAGGTTCCTTGGTCTGGACCCGAAAACAGCACCGCAGAAGGCCCGGCCGACACTGCTCCCGTCCGACTGCTTGGACCGGCTACTCGACGGGAGAATCGACGCCTGCCGGACCACCGAGCATCACGTTCATGCCGATGGGCGGGTGATTTGGGCAGATCTGTCGGTGAGCTGTATCCGCGACCCGGAC
>CAIOYU010000014.1 GCA_903862565.1 uncultured Actinomycetes bacterium
GCCCACAACGCCCAGTTCGTCGGCGATCCGCAGGCCCAACTGCTCGGCGTCGGCGGCCAACTCCTCCGAGAGGTCCGGGGCGGGCGCCAGTACGGTGACGCAAATCCCCTCCCGCTGAACGGTTTCCACCACCGGCCAGGCCGCTCCCTGCCCGAATGGCGACCTCGCCACCAGCGCGGCGAGTTCCCGGCGCATGGCCACCCGCTCCTCCAGCAGCACCGGAACCCCGTCGCCCAGATATCCGGCGACCGCCTCACGGGCATGGGAGCGGTCCCGCGCCAGCACCACTCCGCGACCGTCGTATCCGCCGCGGACGGTCTTGACCACCATCGCGTCGCCCACCTGTGCAGCGAAGGCGTCGACGTCGTCAATCGTCTCCACCGCGGTGAATCGCGGAACAGGGGCGCCGATTTCGGCCAGCCGGCGGCGCATCGCCAACTTGTCCTGTGCGAACACCAGAGCCTCCGGCGGTGGAAACACCGGGACGTCGTCGGCCACCAGAGAATGCAGCAGATCCGTCGGCACATGCTCGTGATCGAAGGTCAGCGCGGCAGCGCCGACCGCCACCCGGCGCAGGGCCTCAAGGTCGGTGTGGGCGCCGATCACCACGTCGGGACTCACCTGGGCGGCGGGATCGTCGGGACTGACGGCCAGCACGCGCAAACTCTGCCCTAGCGCGATCGCGGCCTGATGCGTCATGCGGGCCAACTGGCCACCGCCCACCATGGCCACCACTGGAGCGGATCTCTTCGGCACTGCGATATCGTGACATGGAGGTGACTGCCGGGTGACAGGCGTCACTGCGCAACCCGCAGCGTTTCCGTAGAATTCAGCCATTATGTCTTTTGCCGACGCGACCATCGCCCGACTTCCCGGACCCGTCCAGCCCTTCGCCGAACGTCATCACGAGCTGATCAAATTCGCGATCGTGGGCGCCACGACGTTCGTCATCGACTCGGCGATCTTCTACACCCTGAAGCTGACGGTCCTGGAGCCCAAACCGGTGACCGCCAAGGTGATCGCGGGCGTCGTCGCGGTGATCGCCTCCTACATTCTCAACCGGGAATGGAGCTTCCGCGATCGCGGTGGCCGCGAGCGCCATCACGAGGCGCTGATGTTCTTCGGGGTCAGCGCCGTCGGCGTCGTCCTGGCGATGGTCCCGCTGTGGCTGTCCCGTTACGCCTTCGATCTCCAGGTTCCGAACGTGTCGCTGACCGTCGAGAACATCGCCGACTTCCTGTCGGCCTACCTGATCGGCAACCTGCTGCAGATGGCGTTCCGGTTCTGGGCGTTCCGCCGGTGGGTCTTCCCCGACGAACTGGTCAGCAGCCCCGAAATGGCCTTGGAGTCGACCCTGACCTCCGGTGGCATCGCCGAGGCACTCGAGGACGAACACGAGGCCCGGGAAGGACGCCGCGGCGTGGTCACCCAGCTGCGCGGCCGTCGCACCCCACCCGCAGCCTAGAGAGCGCTACCGCTCGCGGTAACCCTCACCGCTGTCGAACACCTCGTGGTACAGCAGTGAGTGCACCTGCTCGATCTGTGGGATGTCGTCGAATTCCAGCGGATCCTGCGACGCCGACTCGATGATCAGCGTTCCACTGCGCGCCAACCGGTCAAGCAGTCCGTGACGGAATTCGACACTGTTTATCCGGGCCAGCGGGATGTCGATGCCGGCCCGGCTGAGCACCCCGTGGCGGTACATCACCCGGCGGTCGGTGATCACGAAATGCGTCGCCTTCCAGACCAGGAACGGCCGGAGCGTCAACCAGACCACCAGCACCAACCAGATCACCGCGATCACCGCGGAGACGATCTGGCGGGCGCGCGGATCCCAGTCCGTGCGGCTCACCACCGCGGCGGCGAACGCCGCCGCAGCCGTACAGACCAGCAGTGCCAGTACCGGTCCGACGAGCCGCTTCCAATGCGGGTGCCGGTGAAGCACAACCTGCTCGCCTTCGGCCAGGACACTGTCGGGGTAGCCCATGGGTACCATCGTGACCCATGACGACGACCGATGCCGACATCCAGGTGGATATTCACACGACGGCCGGCAAACTAGCCGACCTGCGTAGGCGCGCCGAGGAGACACTGCATCCGGTCGGTGAAGCCGTCATCGAGAAGGTTCACGCCAAGGGCAAGCTGACCGCCCGGGAGCGCATCCTGGCCCTGCTCGACGAGGACTCGTTCACCGAACTCGACGCACTGGCCCGGCATCGCAGCACGAACTTCAACCTTCAGGAGAACCGCCCGGTCGGTGACGGCGTGGTGACCGGCTACGGCACCATCGACGGCCGCGAGGTGTGCATCTTCAGCCAGGACGCCACCGTGTTCGGGGGCAGCCTCGGCGAGGTGTACGGCGAGAAGATCGTCAAAGTTCAGGAACTGGCCATCAAGACGGGCCGCCCGCTGATCGGCATCAACGACGGCGCCGGCGCCCGCATCCAGGAAGGCGTGGTCTCCCTCGGCCTCTACAGCCGGATCTTCCGCAACAACATCCTGGCCTCCGGCGTGATCCCGCAGATCTCGCTGATCATGGGCGCCGCCGCCGGCGGTCACGTCTACTCCCCCGCGTTGACCGACTTCGTGATCATGGTCGACCAAACCAGCCAGATGTTCATCACCGGACCCGACGTCATCAAGACCGTCACCGGCGAGGACGTCACCATGGAGGAACTCGGCGGCGCGCAGACGCACATGGCCAAGTCCGGCACGCTGCACTACGTGGCCTCCGGCGAGCAGGACGCCTTCGACTACGTCCGCGACCTGCTGAG
The DNA here is from genome assembly GCA_903862565.1 of uncultured Actinomycetes bacterium. Taxonomy (GTDB): domain Bacteria; phylum Actinomycetota; class Actinomycetes; order Mycobacteriales; family Mycobacteriaceae; genus Mycobacterium. The sequence goes on from CAIOYU010000014.1 coordinate 2,775, forward strand.
CTACCTGCCGCCCAACAATTACTCCGAGCCACCGCGGTATCCCGCGCCGCCGCACCCGGGCGCGGTCGAGGACAACCTCACCGACGAGGATCTCGAACTGGACACCCTGATCCCGGACTCGGCCAACCAGCCCTACGACATGCACGAGGTGATCACCCGGATCCTCGACGACGACGAGTTCCTCGAGGTCCAGGCCGGTTACGCGCAGAACATCATCGTCGGATTCGGTCGCGTCGACGGCCGCGCCGTGGGCATCGTGGCCAACCAGCCCACCCAGTTCGCGGGCTGCCTGGACATCAACGCCTCGGAGAAGGCAGCGCGGTTCGTCCGGACGTGCGACTGCTTCAACATCCCGATCATCATGTTGGTGGACGTCCCCGGCTTCCTGCCCGGCACCGAGCAGGAATACAACGGCATCATCCGCCGCGGCGCGAAGCTGCTCTATGCCTACGGCGAGGCGAGTGTCGCCAAGATCACCGTGATCACCCGCAAGGCCTACGGCGGCGCCTACTGCGTGATGGGCTCCAAGGACATGGGCTGCGACGTCAACTACGCCTGGCCGACCGCGCAGATCGCGGTGATGGGCGCCTCCGGCGCGGTGGGCTTCGTCTATCGCAAGCAACTCAACGAGGCGGCACGCAACGGCGAGGACGTGGAGTCGCTGCGCGTGGAGCTGCAGCGGGACTACGAGGACACCCTGGTCAACCCCTACATCGCGGCCGAGCGTGGACTGGTCGACGCGGTCATCCCGCCGTCGCACACCCGCGGGCACATCGCCAACGCCCTGCGCCTGCTCGAACGCAAGATCGTTCAGACCCCACCCAGGAAGCACGGCAACATCCCGCTGTAGGGATCCCAGGAGACACCGTGAAACACGAAGCCATCACCGAGGTCAGCGATCCCCATCAGCTGACCATCGACGAACCCGAGCATGAAGCGCCCGAGATCCGGGTGCTCAAGGGCGAGCCGACCGACGACGAACTGGCCGCGCTGGTCGCCGTGCTGACCGGCCTGCGCGGCGCCTCGGGTCATCCCGGCCCGCAGGAACTGAACCTGTGGGGCCACCCGGTGGACAAGCTGCGTTACCCGCCCTGCAGTTGGCAAGCCGTGACCCTCAGGGACCGCACCCACGTCAGACGATGACGGGACTCCGCCCGGGGAAGACGATGACGGGCCTCCGCCCGGGGAAGACGATGACGGGCCTCCGCCCGGGGAAGACGACGACGGGCACCCGCGTCGTCCTGGGTTCGGCCTCGTCGGGCCGGCTGCGGGTGCTCCGCAGCGCCGGGATAGACCCGCTGGTGCAGGTGTCCGGTGTCGACGAAGACGCTGTCATGGCACAACTCGGCGAGGCGGCACCATCGGAGGTCGTCAGCGCGCTGGCCGAGGCGAAGGCACGGGCAGTGTGTCGCGACCTGCCGCCGGCGGTCGCACAGGACTGCGTAGTGATCGGCTGCGACTCGATGCTCTACATCAACGGATCCCTGACCGGTAAGCCCGGAACCCCGGAACAGGCTCGTGCGCAATGGCATTCGATGGCCGGACGCGAGGGCCACCTATTCACCGGGCACTGCGTCATCCGCATCCATGGCGGAACCGTGCGCACCGAGACCGCCGCGGCGACGACGACGGTGCGCTTCGGCGTGCCCACCGAAGCCGAGTTGGAGGCCTACATCGCCAGCGGTGAACCGCTGGGTGTGGCCGGTGCGTTCACCATCGACGGGTTGGGCGGGTGGTTCCTCGACGGCGTCGACGGTGATCCGTCCAACGTCGTCGGACTGGGACTGGCACTGACCCGCCGACTGCTGGAGTCGGTGGGATTGGCGATCGGCGACCTTTGGCGGTCCAATCCGGTGGCGTGAAATCGCCGGTAGGCTGGATTTCGTGGCCCTACCCCCCGATCCCGACCCCGCCCTGCAGGACTATGCCCATCCCGAACGCCTGGTCACTGCCGACTGGCTGTCGCAGCACCTCGGGACCCCGGGACTGGTGGTCGTCGAGTCCGACGAGGACGTGCTGCTCTACGACGTCGGCCACATCCCCGGCGCGGTGAAGATCGACTGGCACACCGACCTCAACGACGACTGCGTGCGCGACTACATCGACGGCGCGCGCTTCGCGGATCTGATGAACCGCAAAGGAATTAGCCGCGACGACACCGTGGTGATCTACGGCGACAAGAGCAACTGGTGGGCGGCCTACGCACTTTGGGTCTTCACGTTGTTCGGCCACCGGGACGTCAGGCTGCTCAACGGCGGCCGGGACCTGTGGGTGGGCGAAGACCGGGTGGTCGTTCTGGAGGTTCCCAATCGGACCAGCGAGGGCTATCCGGTGGTCAAGCGCGACGACGAGCCGATCCGGGCCTACCGCGACGACGTGCTGGCCGCCCTGGGAAAGACCACCCTGATCGACGTCCGCTCGCCGCAGGAATACACCGGCGAGCGCACCCACATGCCGGACTACCCCGAGGAGGGGGCGCTGCGCGGCGGCCACATCCCGACCGCGGTGTCGGTTCCGTGGTCCAAGGCCGTCGACGACCACGGCCGCTTCCGCAGCCGCGCCGAACTCGACGAGATCTACTCGTTCCTGACCCCGGACCAGAAGACGATCGCCTACTGCCGCATCGGGGAGCGCTCCAGCCACACCTGGTTCGTGCTGACCCACCTGCTCGGCGTGCCCGGCGTCCGCAATTACGACGGCTCCTGGACCGAGTGGGGCAACACGGTGCGGGTGCCGATCGTGGCCGGGGAGCAGCCAGGCAAACGATGAGCATGCCCGCGGCACTGGCCGAGGTGGTGTCGGAGTTCGCCGAAGTATCCGGCCAGGACAAATTGCAGCTCCTGCTGGAGTTCGCCGGCGAACTACCCGCCCTGCCCGCCGACCTCGAGGAGTCGGCCATGGAACCGGTCCCGGAGTGCCAGTCCCCGCTGTTCCTCCACGTCGACGCCGGTGATCCGGACCGTGTCCGGCTGTACTTCAGCGCTCCAGCCGAGGCACCGACCACCCGGGGGTTCGCCTCCATCCTGGCCGCGGGCCTGGACGGGCAGTCGGCGGCCACCATCCTGGCCGTCCCCGACGACTTCTACGCCGAACTCGGGTTAGCGAAGCTCATCAGCCCTTTGAGGCTGCGCGGGATGTCGGCGATGCTGACCCGAATCAAGCGCCGGTTGCGCGCCGCCTAGACTTCCTGCGAGCCTTTTCTTAAAGCGGGTTCTTAAAGTTCAGGAGGCGCGCGTGCCAAGTCAGACCATCTCCAAGGTGCTCGTCGCCAACCGCGGTGAAATCGCGGTTCGCGTGATCCGGGCGGCCAAGGACGCCGGTCTGGGCAGCGTCGCCGTCTACGCCGAACCGGACGCCGAGGCCCCGCACGTGCGCCTCGCCGACGAGGCCTTCGCGCTCGGCGGCCAGACCTCGGCGGAGTCCTACCTCGACTTCGGCAAGATCCTCGACGCGGCCGCCAAGTCCGGCGCCAACGCGATCCACCCCGGCTACGGGTTCCTCTCCGAGAACGCCGACTTCGCCCAGGCCGTGATCGATGCCGGCCTGATCTGGATCGGGCCCAGCCCGCAGTCCATCCGCGACCTCGGCGACAAGGTCACCGCCCGCCATATCGCCGCCAGGGCGAAGGCGCCCCTGGTGCCCGGCACGCCCGACCCGGTCAAGGACGCCGACGAGGTGGTGGCATTCGCAAAGGAGTACGGCGTGCCGGTCGCCATCAAGGCGGCCTTCGGCGGCGGCGGGCGCGGTATGAAGGTGGCCCGCACCCTCGAGGAGATCCCCGAACTGTTCGATTCGGCAACCCGCGAGGCCATCTCCGCCTTCGGCCGCGGCGAGTGCTTCGTCGAGCGCTACCTGGACAAGCCGCGCCACGTCGAAGCGCAGGTGATCGCCGATCAGCACGGCAACGTCGTCGTCGCCGGCACCCGCGACTGCTCGCTTCAGCGCCGCTTCCAGAAACTCGTCGAGGAAGCACCGGCACCGTTCCTGACCGACGCCCAGCGCGCCGAGATCCACGACTCCGCCAAGCGGATCTGCAAGGAGGCCGGTTACTACGGTGCCGGCACCGTCGAGTACCTGGTCGGCCAGGACGGCCTGATCTCGTTCCTCGAAGTCAACACCCGTCTGCAGGTGGAGCATCCGGTCACCGAAGAGACCTCCGGCATCGACCTGGTGCGCGAGCAGTTCCGCATCGCCAACGGGGAGAAGCTGAACATCACCTCCGACCCCGTACCGCGCGGCCACTCGATCGAATTCCGGATCAACGGTGAGGACGCGGGCCGTGGGTTCCTGCCGGCACCCGGCCCGGTGAACCGCTTCGACCCACCGACGGGCCCGGGCGTCCGGTTGGACTCCGGGGTCGAGTCGGGGTCGGTGATCGGCGGCCAGTTCGACTCGATGCTGGCCAAGCTGATCGTCTCCGGCGCCAACCGCGCGCAGGCCATCGAGCGCGCCCGCCGCGCCCTCGACGAATTCGAGGTCGAAGGCCTGGCCACGGTGATCCCGTTCCACCGCGCGATTGTTCGCGACCCCGCGTTCGTCGGCGACAACGAAGGCTTCACCGTCCACACCCGGTGGATCGAGACCGAGTGGGACAACACCGTCGAGCCGTTCACCGGTGGCGGCGCCGTCGACGAGGAACAGTCGCAGCCGCGCCAGACCGTCGTGGTCGAGGTCGGTGGCCGCCGGCTTGAGGTTTCACTGCCCGGCGATCTGGGCGCAGGCGGTTCCGTGGAGCCGGGAGTGATCCGCAAGAAGCCCAAGCCCCGCAAGCGCGGCGCGCACAGCGCCGCCGCCGCCTCCGGCGACGCGGTCACCGCACCGATGCAGGGCACCGTGGTGAAGGTCGCCGTCGAGGAGGGCCAGACGGTCGTCGTCGGCGAACTCGTGGTGGTGCTGGAGGCCATGAAGATGGAGAACCCGGTGACGGCGCACAAGGACGGCGTCATCACCGGGCTCGCGGTCGAGGCCGGTGCTGCGATCACCCAGGGCACCGTCCTGGCCGAGATCAAGTAGAGCTCCACAAGACCACGAGCCTGCCGGCTGCGAGTCGACATGAGCCTGCCCGACATCAATGCCGGGGCCTGGTATCTGCGGGCACGGCTCGACGGCTCGTGGGATGTCTGTGAGCCGACAACCGGCGAGGTCGTCGCCGAGGTGACCGGAGACCCGGTCACCGGGGAGGCAACGGCTCGCGGCGACGCCGCGGCAGCCGCCGCCGGTGCCGAGGCGGTGCGCCGCTTCCTACTCCAACTCGCTGCGCAGCCGGGCCAGCGCCTTGGCCAACAACCGTGAGACGTGCATCTGGGAGACCCCGATGCGCTCGGCGATCTGGCTCTGGGTCATGGACTCGAAGAACCTCAGCATCAGCACGGTGCGCTCCCGCTCCGGGAGCGCGGCCAGCAGCGGGCGGAGCGCCTCGCGGTTCTCGATCAGGTCGAGGTTGAGGTCATCCCCGCCCAGCGTCTCGATGATCGCCGGCGGGCCCTCATCCGACCCGCCTGTACCGCCGTCGATCGACATGGTGTTGTAGGCGCTGCCGGCCACCATGCCCTCGACGACCTCCTCGCGATTCATCCCCAATTCGGCTGCCAATTCGGACGCGGTGGGTGCCCGGCCCAAGCGCTGGGACAGCTCCGCGGTGGCCGCCCCGAGTCGCACGTGCAACTCCTTGAGCCTGCGCGGCACCTTCAATGACCAGCTGTTGTCGCGGAAATGGCGGCGAACCTCGCCGATGATGGTGGGGACCGCGAAGGCCACGAAGTCCGAACCGGTCTCGACGTCGTAGCGGATGACGGCGTTCACCAGGCCCACCCTGGCCACCTGAACCAGATCATCCCGGGACTCCCCGCGGCCACCGAAACGACGCGCGATGTGATCGGCCAGCGGCATACAGCGCTCGACAATCCGATCACGGTGTCGGCGGAAGCTCACGGTGCCCGGCTCCAGCGAGGCCAACTCCCGGAACATGTCCCCGACGTCGGCGTACTCGGAGCTCACCGCTCTTTGCCTGCTCGCCTCGTCGTCAGGGTGATACCGGCCCGGTGGCCGTTGTGTGAGGTCTGCACCTCGTCGGTCAGGGAACTCAGCACATGCCAGCTGAAGCTTCCCGGGCTGACCACGTCGCCGTTCCCGTCCGAGGAGACATCGACGGACGCGTCGACGACGACGACGTCGTCACGGGGGTCGACGACGATCACCAGCACGGAATCGGGGGCGGCCGAGCGGATCAGCCGCGTACAGGCCTCGTCTACCGCGAGTCGCAGGTCCGCCACCGCATCGAAATCCAGGTCTGAAAACGCGCCCACCGCTCCGACCAGGGTCCGTAGAACCGCGAGGTTCTCCACTACGGCGGAAACTCTGAGTTCCACAGCGGCGGGATTACGCTGCTCGCGGCACCCAGCATCGGTCATCTGCCCTCCTGGCACGTCGATCCGACAGTACCCGCGAACGCCGGCGCCCAAACTCGGACAGCCGCACACGCCGATATTCGCGCCATGTCCACGCTGCACACCAGCTAATTTCCAGGCAGAGGTTTGACCGCGGCGGTGCGCGGGGAATAAGGGTCTATGAGAGGCCGAAAACCCGTTACCGAAGGAAGATCAGAATGCTGAGCAGCATCGCCACCGAAATCCGGAGCGAAGAGGCGCGCCGCTTCCGTCCCACCCGGTCATGCGCCTACGAGGGCTGGACCGTGGTCGAGTTGAAGAAGCGGGCAAGGCAACTGGGCATTGATCGCTATTCCGGCCTGAACAAGGAAGAGTTGATCGAGCTCATCCGGCAGTACTAGCAAACCCGGCGACAAACGTCCGAACAGCGTCGACGAACCGTTCCGGCTGTTCGAAGGCAGACGATCGGTCAGGTCGGCGAGGTCGACGTCGGGGATGGCGATGCGGAACGGGCGCATCGCCGTGTTGGCCATACACCCGATTGTGGCCGCACCGCCTCGCTAGTCTTTTGTCCATGCGCCTGGTCGTCGATCTGAACAAATGCCAGGGGTACGCCCAGTGCGTCCCACTGGCGCCGAAGGTATTGAAACTCGTCGGCGAGGAAGCCCTGGCCTACGACCCGAACCCTGACGAGTCCCAGCGCCAGGAGGTGCTGCGGGCGGTGGCCTCCTGCCCGGTTCAGGCGATCATCCTCGAACTGGACCCACCCGCGGATCGGGACACCAAGTGAGCAAGAAGAGATATTCGTTCGACAAGATCGTCAAGAAGTTCCGTGCTGAGGGCCGCATCGTCATCGTCGGTGCCTCGCTGGCCGGTTTGCGTGCCGCGGAAGCGTTGCGGGAGAAAGGCTTCGAGGGCTCGCTGACCATCATCGGCGACGAGCCCCACGAACCCTACGACCGCCCGCCGCTGTCCAAGCAGGTGCTGAAGGGCTGGGTACCGGCCGATCACACCAAGCTGCCCCGGCTGCGTCGGGTCGACGCCGACTGGAAACTCGGCGTGGCCGCCGTCGGCTTGGACCGGGTCCACCACATGGTGAAACTGGGTAACGGCGAGGAAGTCGGCTACGACCGCCTGCTGATCGCCACCGGCACCCGCGCACGGCCCTGGCCCAATCCCGCGGAAGCAGCGCTGCAGGGCGTGTTCACCGTGCGCACCGTGGAGGACGCCGCCGGCCTGTCCGCTGCACTGAAGGCCAAGCCGCGCCGCGTGCTGATCATCGGGTCGGGTTTCGTCGGCTCGGAGATCGCCTCGGTGTGCCGCGACCTGGACCTGCCGGTGACGGTCACCGAACGCGGCAGCGGCCCTTTGAAGGGCGCACTGGGCGGGGTGATCAGCGACATCGCCGCGGACATGATGCGCGACGCCGGAGTCGACCTGCGCACCGGCACGTCCGTGAAATCCCTCCACGGCGACGAGTCCGGACACGTCCGCTCGGCGACGCTGTCCGACGGCACCGTCCTCGACGTCGACGTGGTGATCCCGTCGCAGGGTTCGATCCGCAACGTCGAGTGGCTCGACGGCGCCGGCCTGGCCGCCGGGCAGTGGGGCGTCGGCTGCGACGCCGGGTGCCGGGCCTTCGACATCAACGGTGTGGTGACCGATCACATCTTCGTCGCCGGCGATGTCGCGCGTGCCCCGCATGTTCTCTACGGATACGAGTTCCTGGCCCTCGAGCACTGGGACAACGCGGTGTCCGGCGCCGAGGTGGCGGCCAACAACATGCTCAATCTGGAAGTGGGCCGCCGCGCGCACCTGCCGTTGCCGTCGTTCTGGTCGGGGCAGTTCGGCGTGAACATCAAGAGCGTCGGGGTGTGCTCGTTCGGGGACGAGATCGTGTTCACCCAGGGCTCCCCGGAGGAGCGCCGGTTCGCCGCGGCCTATGGCAAGGGCGGCCGCATCGTCGGAGCGGTGACGTTCAACCACGGCAAGTGGTTGCCCTACTACGCCGAACTCATCGAACGCTCCGCCCCCTTCCCACCCCCGCCACCCGGATTCGACCGCCCGACCAACTCCGCGGTCATGCCGGCCCGCTTCCCCGATCCGCGTGAACCCGCGGGCAACCCGGACGTGGTGCTCACCGGACACGACCCGACCTCGCGGGGCGCGGAGTTCCGCCCCCGAAGCCGTTAGGAGCCAGATCATGGATGCCGCCACCGCCTGGACCGAGGCGATGAAGTTCGCCAACCGGCCAAACCCGTACCCGTACTACGAAGAGCTACGCCGGACCCCGGTGGCCAAGGTCGCCGCAAACACCTATGTCGTCACCGGCTACCCGGAAGTGCTTGCGCTGGCGCACGATCCGCGAATCAGTTCAGACATCGGCCGCAGCCCGTCCGGGCTGTTCGGGGAGAGCGACGCCAAACTCGAGACCGCTGAAGCCGCCCAGGCCAAAGACAGCAGCATGCTGGTCTCCGACCCGCCCGGCCACGATGTGATGCGCCGGCAGTTCATGCGCCACTTCGGCCCGCCGCACACCCCGGACCTGATCCCGTCCATGGCGTCGTTCGTGGTCGACTTGGCCAACGAACTGCTCGACACGGTGAAGGCGCGGGGCGGCACCCGAATGGATGTGGTCGACGACTTCTCCTACCCGATCCCGGTTTCGGTGATCTTCCGGGTGATGGGGGCGCCGATCGCCGACGAGCCGAAGTTCCACGCCTGGGTGGTGGACTTCATGCAGGGCGCCGACGTGGGGCCGGAACGCGACACCCCCGAGGGGCAGGCGGCGGTGCAGAAGGCCGCCAAGAGCATGGCCGAACTGGACGCCTACGTGCGCGCCATGGTCGAACGCCTGGCCCGCGAACCCGGGCCGGGCCTGCTCTCGGCGGTGCTGCACGACGACGGCCCGGACGGGCCGGTGTCGCATGACGTCGCCGCAGCCAACGCCATGCTGTTGCTGATCGCCGGACACGACTCGACGGTCAACACCATCACCAACTCGGTCATGACGCTGTTGCGCAACCCTGGCTCGTGGGACTTGTTGCGGGACAACCCCGAACTGGTCCCCCGCACCGTCGAGGAGGTGCAGCGACTGCAAGGTGCCGTGCAGTTCTTCCCGAGCCGCTGGGCCACCGCCGACATCGAGATCGCCGGCACCCGAATCCCGGCCGGGTCGGCGGTGTTCCTGGTCTACGCCGCGGCCAACCGCGACCCGCGCCGCTTCCCGCACCCCGACCGGTTCGACCCGATGCGCGAGGACAACGAGCACCTCGGGTTCGGCAGCGGCATCCACACGTGCTTCGGCGGCCCACTGGCCCGCCTCGAGGTCAACCTGGCGCTGGAGGTCTTCCTGCGCCGGGTGAAATCACCCCGACTGGTGGTCGACCCGCCGCCGTACCGGCACAACCAGGTGTTCCGCGGGCCACGGCATCTCTGGGTGGACTTCGCCGAAATCACAGACTGAGCCGAAATCCCCGACTGACTGGCACTCTGGAGGCGTGACCCCCGACCCGCTCACCCGGTTCGCCCCTGCGACCCGGCGCTGGTTCGAGGGCACCTTCGTCGAGCCGACCCCGGCCCAGGCCCGGGCCTGGAACTCCATTGCCGATGGTCACCACACCCTGGTGATCGCCCCGACCGGGTCGGGTAAGACGCTGGCGGCGTTCCTGTGGGCGATCGACCGGTTGGCGCACGAGCCACCCGACACCCCGGGTAACTCAGGCACCCCGGGTAACTCAGGCACAAAAGTGCTCTACATCTCCCCGCTCAAGGCCCTGGCCATCGACGTCGAACGCAATCTGCGCACCCCACTGGCGGGCATCTCACGCATCGCCGAACGTGACGGACTGCCCACCCCGAAGATCAGCGTCGGCGTCCGTTCCGGGGACACCCCCCCGGCGCGGCGCCGAGAACTGATCGCCAAACCGCCCGATGTGCTGATCACCACCCCGGAGTCGCTGTTCCTCATGCTGACATCGGCGGCCCGCGAGACCCTGGCCGGGGTCCAGACCGTGATCCTCGACGAGGTGCACGCCGTGGCGGGCACCAAACGCGGCGCCCACCTTGCTCTTTCGCTGGAACGGCTGGACGCCATGCTGGAGCGCCCGGCACAGCGGATCGGCCTGTCCGCCACCGTGCGACCACCCGAGGAGGTGGCCCGCTTCCTCACCGGAGGCAGACCCGTTCACATCGTCAATCCCACCGCAGCAAAGACATTCGACCTCTCGGTCCAGGTGCCTGTACCCGATATGGCTGACCTGGAAGGCCACACGATCTGGCCCGACGTCGAGAACCGCATCGTCGACCTGATCGAGTCCCATACCTCGACCATCGTGTTCGCCAACTCCCGGCGGCTGTCCGAGCGGATCACCGGGCGCATCAACGAGATTCACACCGAGCGAACAGGGGACGACGGCCAACTCGCCCGCGCGCACCACGGGTCGGTATCCAAAGAGCAGCGCGCCGCAGTGGAGGAGGACCTCAAAGCGGGCCGGGTCAAAGCCGTGGTGGCCACATCCAGCCTGGAACTGGGAATCGACATGGGCGCGGTCGACCTGGTGATCCAAGTGGAGACACCACCCTCGGTGGCCAGCGGGTTGCAGCGGGTCGGCCGGGCCGGCCACCAGGTCGGGGAGGTCTCGCACGGCGTTCTGCTGCCCAAACACCGCACCGACCTGATCGGCTGCGCGGTGAGCGTGCAGCGGATGCTGGGTGGCCAGATCGAAACGATGCGGGTGCCGGCCAACCCGCTCGACGTCCTGGCGCAGCAGACGGTCGCAGCGTGCGCGCTGGAACCACTGGGCGCCGACGTCTGGTTCGACACCGTCCGTCGCAGCGCACCGTTCGCGACGCTGCCGCGCAGCGCCTTCGAGGCGACCCTGGATCTGCTCAGCGGCAAGTACCCGTCGACCGACTTCGCCGAACTGCGGCCCCGACTGGTCTACGACCGCGACACCGGCCTGCTGACCGCCCGCCCGGGTGCACAGCGACTGGCCGTCACCTCCGGCGGCACCATCCCCGACCGGGGGTTGTTCACCGTCTACCTGGCCACCGATTCCGAAAAGCCCTCCCGAGTAGGCGAACTCGACGAGGAGATGGTGTACGAGTCCCGTCCCGGCGATGTCATCGCGCTCGGTGCGACGAGTTGGCGGATCACCGAGATCACCCACGACCGGGTGCTGGTGGTCCCCGCACCGGGACAGCCTGCCCGCCTGCCGTTCTGGCGGGGGGATGACGCCGGGCGCCCCGCCGAACTCGGAGCCGCGATCGGGAAGTTCACCGGCGAACTGGCCGGTCTGGACCGGGAGAAGTTCGAGACGCGCTGCGCGGAAATAGGTTTCGACGACTACGCCAGGGACAACCTGTGGCGACTGCTCGCCGACCAGCGCGCCGCCACCACGACGGTCCCCAGCGACACGACGCTGCTGGTGGAGCGGTTCCGCGACGAACTGGGCGACTGGCGGGTGATTCTGCACTCGCCGTACGGATTGAAGGTGCACGGCCCGCTGGCGCTGGCCGTCAGCCGACGGCTGCTGGAGCGCTACGGCATCGACGAGAAGCCGACCGCCTCCGACGACGGCATCGTGGTGCGCCTGCCAGACACCGACCTCGAGGCCGGCGGCGCGCCCCCCGGCGCCGACCTGTTCGTCTTCGACCCCGAGGAGATCGAGCCGCTGGTCACCGCCGAGGTGGGCGGTTCAGCGCTATTCGCGTCCCGCTTCCGCGAGTGCGCAGCCCGCGCCCTTCTGCTGCCGCGCCGCCACCCGGGCAAGCGCTCGCCGCTGTGGCATCAGCGCCAGCGCGCGGCCCACCTGCTCGACGTCGCCCGCAAGTATCCCGACTTCCCGATCGTGCTGGAGACGGTCCGGGAGTGCCTTCAAGACGTTTACGACGTGCCGACACTGATCGATCTGATGAAGCGGATCGCCCAGCGCCGGATCCGTCTGCTGGAGGTCCAGACAACGACGCCGTCGCCGTTCGCGGCCTCGCTGCTGTTCGGCTACGTCGGGGCCTTCATGTATGAGGGCGACAGCCCGCTGGCCGAACGACGCGCGGCGGCGCTGTCACTGGACACCACACTGCTCGCCGAACTGCTGGGCCGGGTCGAGCTCCGCGACCTCCTCGAACCGGAGGTGATCGCCGCCACGGAGCGCCAGCTTCAACACCTCGCCGAGGACCGCCGTGCGCGCGATGCCGAGGGCGTCGCCGACCTCCTGCGGCTCTTGGGCCCGCTGACCGAGGACGAGATCGATTCGCGCTCAACGGCTTCCGATGTGGGCTCCTGGCTGGAGGGCCTTCGTGGCGCCAAGCGGGTGCTGCCGGTGTCCTATGCGGGCCAAACCTGGTGGACGGCCGTCGAGGACATCGGCCGCCTGCGTGACGCCGTCGGTGTCGCCGTGCCGGTCGGCATTCCGTCGGCCTTCACCGAGTCTGTCGCCGACCCACTCGGGGACCTACTGGCCCGCTACGCCCGCACGCGCGGCCCGTTCAGCACCGCCGACGCAGCCGCCCGATTCGGCCTGGGCCTGCGGGTGGCCGCCGACGCCCTGGGCCGAATGGCGCTCGACACCAAGCTGGTTCGCGGCGAATTCACCGACGTCCCCGAGCAGTGGTGCGACGCGGAGGTGCTGCGCATTCTGCGGCGACGTTCGCTGGCCGCCCTTCGCGCACAGGTCGAACCGGTCAGCCCCCGGGCCTATGCGCGGTTCCTGCCGCCCTGGCAGCAGGTGGGCGGTGCGTCGGGAGTCGACGGACTGCTCGGGGTCATCGAGCAACTCGCCGGGGTACCAGTCCCCGCGTCGGCGGTGGAGCCCCTGATCTTCGCGTCCCGGGTGCGTGACTACCAGCCGGCCATGCTCGACGAACTGCTGGCCTCCGGTGAGGTGATCTGGTCGGGTGCCGGGTCGATATCGGGCAGCGACGGCTGGGTGGTCTTCCACCTTGCCGACACTGCCCCGCTGACTCTGGCCCCACCCACGGACGTCGACCTGACCGACGCCCACCAGACGATCCTGGATGTCCTCGGCCACCCCGGCGACGCCCGCGGAGCGTTCTTCTTCCGGCAGCTGTGCCTCAGCGGCGCGGAGTCAACCGTGAAATCAGCGCTGTGGGAATTGATCTGGGCCGGCTGGGTCACCGGTGACACCTTCGCCCCGGTACGGTCCGCACTGACCGGTAGCCGCAAGGCACCGGCGCACCGTCAGCGTCGCGCCCCTCGATTGAGCCGCTACTCGGTGGCGCGGCCGCAGTCGCGTCCGACGGATCCGACGGTGGCGGGACGCTGGTCGGCGCTGCCGGTGCCTGAGCCGGACTCCACCCTGCGCGCGCATTTCACCGCCGAGATGCTGATGGCGCGCTACGGGGTGCTGACCAAGGGCGCGGCCGCGAGTGCGGGGGTGCCGGGCGGCTTCGCCACGCTCTACAAGGTGCTGACCGCATTCGAGGAGTCCGGCCGCTGCCAGCGCGGCTACTTCGTGGAATCGCTGGGGGGCGCCCAGTTCGCCTTCGCCTCGACGGTGGATCGCCTGCGCACCTACGCCGATGCCATCGACTGTCCCGCGCCGGCCTACGACGCCGTCGTCCTGGCCGCGGCCGATCCGGCCAATCCGTACGGCGCGGCACTGCCCTGGCCGGTCCGTCCCGGCACCGAGAAGGAGTCCGGCCACCGTCCCGGCCGC
>CAIOYU010000015.1 GCA_903862565.1 uncultured Actinomycetes bacterium
AATTCAACGGCGTGTTGGCACTGTTTAGAGTTGAAACGATTGTTGCACAACATGTTTCGTGCCAAGAATGCCAATAGTGCCAACAGTTCATACGGCGCATACGGCGCATACGGCGCTGCGGACGCTTGCGCAGCTTGGCTTGCATGCATTGTTAGGATTGCCAACAGGGCATGGATGGTCAGGGGACTGTCGCCAGACGGCCAATGCCCGGGCCAGCTGAGAAGCGAACTCGGGCCCATTGTTCGCCAGAGCGAAGCCACCCGCCAGCCCGCCTTGGGATAAAAGTTGCCTGCGGCGGCGAACTCGCCGGAATGTCACGCGGCCCGTTTGCGGATCGACCCGGGTCACGGACACTTTTGCCGTACGAGGGACGACCTCGGAGGGGAAGCGGCAACCGACTTCGGCGTAGATCGCCTGGTGACGAGACCACCGCCGGAGTATCCGGCGGGCGTTGATGTAGTCGGTGGGGGCGATCTCGACCTTCGCGGTGGCTTTCTTGAGGCCCACCGATCCCCAGAACCGGCCCGGCCCATTGAATGGCTCTTGCCACAGTTCAGGCACCTTGTGTTGGTACTCCTTCTGACCGTCCATGTTGGGGGAGGAGTGCTTCGTGAAATAGATCGCAAGTCGTTTAGGGTCGCGGGCCTGAAGCCCTTTCAGGGTGTCGACGCCCGTGCCAGCTTGTTCGTGCCTACTCCGGTGCAGGGGGTCCGGATGGTTCACAACGGATGCCCAAGCTGCAGAACACCATTCGCGGAACTGGGCGCCAGAACGGCCGGCCATAAGGGGAGGCGCCATCCACAGATGGAAATGGGGAGCACCACGGTCCTGGAACTCGAGCTTCCAGATGAATGCCGCTTTCTCGTCCCATTCGCGTTCAAACCGTCGGTACCAGTTGCGGAGGTGTTCTTTCACCGCCTTGCCGGACGGTGCTACGACTTCCCAGTCACCGGGATAGGTCAGCGTCACCATCGCCGGAATGCGGTCCCCGGCGATGATCGGGGTGTAGTCGTATTCTGCCAACGCCCGACACATCCGGGCTCGAGACTTACGGGACCACCCTGTGATCTGACGGCGCGGGGAATCCGTGTCCCGCGGGGAACGCTGATCTGGCGATTCGGTTTCCAATAGGGCATCCCAGATCTCCGCTTCGCACTGCGCCACACTGACCTGGCGGCCATGGGTTGCCGCCCTCTCCAGCGTCTTCTCGGTCGGGATCGGGCGGGTCCAGCTCAGCCGGAGTACACCGGGGGAGATCGACAGATGGAACTGGCCGGACTCGGCTTGAAGACCGCGTAGTCCCGCACCCGTCGCCCACGGCTCAGGCCTTTCGAATAGTCCAGCCGCCGGCGACACCAACTCAACGCCCGGAAAGCGAAAGCCGACGGCGTCACCGGCCCGGATCTCCGCATCGCCCGGGGCGTCCACCTGGGCGCGGACACTTTTGGCACATATAACAAGCCCGTGCGCGCTGCTCTGTCCGTCCGCCGCCACTGCGCTCCCAGCGCTGTGGCCCAGCTCGGAAACGGGGTGCGGCTGCGGGCCTGTTAACTCCGCTGGTATCGGCGGGACGCTGGCGCTCGGGTCCGCTCCCGGATCCGCTTGTGGTCTCCGCCTCGTCGCCGCCGGGGGCGGCTCCTCAGCTCCGCCCGCGGCTCCTCCCGCGGCCCCGCCCTTGATAACAGCTGCGCTAACAGGCCCTCCGAGAGTCCCGCGGTTCGATCCGGGCTCAGTCGCGCGGGAGGAGTGGCGTTGGCCGGACTTCGCCGACGCAGGGTTGTTGGCGCCAGAAATGCCTGGCACCATTTCTTCTGGAGGCACCAAAGGGCCCTTCTGGGAGCCCCCGGCAACCGTTCTTGCGAGGAATGGGGTTGCTGGGGGTTTTTCCCGTCAGGGGCCTGAAGCGTGTCCGGTTCCTGTCCGGTTCAGATCAGGAGCCGGTGCGTCGAGCGAGGTCAGTGCGTGGTGTGCGCCGCGTTCCGGCGCTGTTGGCGCAGGTCAGCGGCTATCTTTTCCAATTCACACGCGGAAGGTCGCTGGTTCGATCCCAGCCGGGACCACCGAAAACCGGCTGCTATGCAGGGCGTGGAGTAAGGGGCTACGGCCGGAAGAGATCACGCGGTTACCTTGCGCGGACGAACCCGCGCAGCCAGTCGAAC
>CAIOYU010000016.1 GCA_903862565.1 uncultured Actinomycetes bacterium
ACCGCCGGCGCGTCCATCCGGTGCAGATCCGCCGAGCGGAACTCCTCGTCGTCATTGCCGGCCGTCTCGAATTCGCTGAAGCGGAACGACTCATGGGTCAGCGCATGGTTGAAGTAGACGACGGCTTGGGCGAACTTGTCGTAGTAGCCGGCCAGGAACGTCCGGTTCAGCCTCGCGAACTGCATGCCGCCGGGAAAGGCCCAGTACCACTCCACCGGTGCCAACCGGGCCAGGAGTTCGGCGCAGATCCTCTGGTGCTTGTCGGTGGGGCTGCCCGCGGCGGCGAGACGTGCGAGATGACCGGCGGCGTCCTCCAGGCGACACCAGGTGTCTGCCCGGAACTGCCAAACGCTGTTGTAGGCGTGCGACTTGGGCATCGTCGCATGGTATCCGCCGGGGGCGCGGCCAGACCCGGTTCGGCGAACCGGCTCCGGCCCGTCCTCTACCGGTCGCCCGCTACTGGTCGTCGGGCTCCACGTCGGCTCCGGCGTCGCGGCGGACCCGCTCGTCGTAGTCCGCCCTGGCCTTGGTGTCCAGGGACTTCAACACCCGGTCACGGGTCAGGCGCCCACGAATCGCCCCGAGGACCTTGTCCGGCGCCAGCGCGGCCACCGCCTCGTAGCTGCGCATCCAGCCGGGGACCGCGACGATCGCCGGCCGGGCCTTGCACGACTCCACGATTGCCGCGGCGATGTCCTCGGGGTCGACGGTCGGCAGCAGCCCACCGAGCTTGACCCCGGAAACCAGGTCGGTGCGCACCGCCGAGGGCAGCACACAGGTGACGGTGACACCCGTGCCGGCCAGTTCGTCGCGCAGGGCCTCACTGAAGCCGACCACCGCGTGCTTGGTGGCGCAATAGGTGGCCAGGCCCGCCGCCGGGGCTTTGCCCAGGTAGGAGGCGACGTTGACGATGTGGCCCGACCCGCGGGCGATCATGCCGGGCAGGGCGAGCTTGGTTCCGCGCAGCACACCGTTGAGGTTGACGTCGACGATCGCGTCCGTCACGGCGTCGGACTCCTCGGCGAACCGGCCGGCGGGCATGATGCCGGCGTTGTTCACCAGAACGCGCACCGGCGGTTTGATGCCGGCAAGGAATGCCGCGAAGGACTCGCGCGACCGCACGTCGAGGCCGACGCCGGTGCAGCCCAACTCCTCGGCCGCCGTCTTGGCCAGATCGGCGTCGAGATCACCGATGAAGACCTCGGCGCCCTCGGCGATGAACGCCTTCGCCGTGGCGTAACCGATGCCCCGGGCACCACCGGTCACGGCCACCGACGCGCCAGACAGCTCAATTCCGCTCATCGAAAAACCCCTTGTGCTCAGATGTGGCATGACCGCCTTTTCGTACCCGTGAGCGTAGTCAGTCGGCCATCCGGGACGCGGGCGGGTTTCTTTATCGAATCTTCATGGGATCTCCAACGCAGCCCGAACAGCGGCCGGAAGTCTGGACGTGAAGGACCTGAACCTGACGATGAAGAAGTGGAAGGAACGCGCTGTGCGTAACAGAAATACCGTGCTCGCCGGAGTGGCCGCAGTGGCAGCGGTCGCGGCCCTGGGGGCCTGTAGCAACTCGGCAACCAAGGAGGCAACCTCGTCGGCCCCGGCCGTCGCGCAGACCTCGACGACGGCTCCGGCGGTTGGCGTAGCCCACAACCACGCCGACATGATGTTCGCCGAACATATGATTCCGCACCATCAGCAGGCCGTTGAGATGAGCGACATGATCCTGGCCAAGCAGGGCATCGACCCGCGCGTGGTCGACCTGGCCAAGCAGATCAAGGCTGCCCAGGCCCCGGAGATCGAGCAGATGCAGGGCTGGCTGAACCAGTGGGACATGCCGGGGATGGGCGGTATGAGCGGCACACCCGGGATGGGCGGCGCAATGTCGGGGATGCCCGGCATGCACGACATGCCGGAGATGAGCGGCACCCCCGCCACCACGACCACGATGCCCGGCGGATCGATGATGCCCAGCGGGTCGATGATGCCGGGGATGCCCGGCATGGATGACATGCCCGGCATGCAGGGGATGATGTCCGCCGCGGACATGCAAGCGCTCAAGAACGCCGAGGGCGTCACCGCGAGCAAGCTCTTCCTGACCCAGATGATCACCCACCATCAGGGCGCAATCACCATGGCGCAGAACGAGATCAAGGACGGCCTGAACCCCGACGCGATCGCGCTGGCCAACTCGATCATCACCGGTCAGCAGAAGGAGATCGACACCATGAACCAGATCCTCAGTTCGCTGTAGTCGTAGCCGGGGGGCGCACCGCGGCCGGCCCGGCCGGAATCGACACGGTGAAGGTCGTTCCGCAGCCGGGTCCGCCGCTGGAGACGGCGATGCGGCCGCCGTGGGCCTCGGTCAGCGCCTTGGCGATGGCCAGTCCGATCCCGGCCCCACCCCGATCACGGTCGCGGGCGGAGTCAGCCCGGTAGAACCGCTCGAACAGGTGCGGCAGGTGTTCGGCGGCCACTCCCTCCCCGTCGTCGCGAACGGTGAACACCACCTCGGCGGGACCCGCCGCGGCACTGACGTCGACATGACCGCCGGCAGGGGTGTGGCGCAGCGCGTTGTCCAGCAGGTTGCCCAGCACCTGCGTCAGCCGCTGGCGGTCGGCCCACAATCCGGGAACCGCTTCGGCCTGCATGCGAAGCGCAACGTTCTTGGCGGCGTAGCGATCCGCGGCGGCGGCGGTCACCGCCGCGAGGAGCGCACCGGCGTCGACCCGGTCGGGTTCGATCGTGGCGCCCGCCTCTTCGGCTTTGGCCAGCGCGCCGAAGTCGGCCGAGAAACGCACCAACCGGCCGGTTTGTTCGCGCAACATGGCGATCGTCGGCGGGTCGAGTGTCTTGACGCCGTCCTCGACGGCCTCCAGGTACGCCTCCAACACCGACACCGGGGTGCGGATCTCATGGGCCAGGTCGCCGAAGAGTTGGCGCCGGGTGGTCTCCACCGACTGAAGCCGATCAGCCATCTGGTTGAATGCCATTGCCAGAGAGTCGAATTCGTCGCCCAGATCCGGTGGCGAGACGCGGGTGCCGTAACGACCCGTGGCCAGAGCATTGGCGGCGTCGGAAACCTCGGCGATCGATCGCTGAAGGCGCCGACCGAGGTAGGCGGTCACCACGAACGCGGCCAGAATCGCCACCGCAACGGCCACCGCGATCGAGATGGCGGTGGCGTCCCGGTAGGCCTGCTCGGCGTGGAATTGCTCGCTGGACTCGAGGGCGATGCCCGCGCGGTGCAGGTGTTCGCGGAACAACGGCGGCCCGACCACCAGGGCGACCGCCCATGTCGCGAGCCCTCCCACGACGAGAACCATCGTCTGCGCGAGCAACAACCGTCGCCGCATTCCCGAACCCGGCCGTACCACTCTGGTCACTGACCGGTTCCCATCCGGTAGCCGACACCACGCACGGTGAAGACGAATCGGGGATCCGCCGCGTCGTCGCCCAGTTTGCGGCGCAGGTGACCGACGTGGACATCGACGAGGTTGTCGTTGCCCACCCACGGCTCGCCCCAGACCGCGTCGATGAGTTGGCGTCGACTCCACACCACGCCGGTCCGCAAGGACAGCGCGGCGAGGATGTCGAACTCGGTGCGCGTCAGGGCAATCGGCTGACCGTCGAGGAAAACCTGCCGGCTGGCCACGTCGATGGACAGCGGTCCGAGCACTCTGGGTGCCTCGCCGGCCGGCGCCGCGCCGGCCGTGCGGGGACGGCGCAGCATCGCCCGGATCCGGGCGGTCAACTCCCGGGGGCTGAACGGTTTGGTCATGTAGTCGTCGGCCCCGACGGCCAGTCCGACGATGGTGTCGACCTCGGTGTCGCGGGCGGTCAGCATCACCACGTAGGCGTCGGAGAACGTCCGCAACTGCCGGCACACCTCGACACCGTCGATACCCGGAAGTCCCAGATCCAGCACCACCACGTCCGGATCGACCTCCCGCGCGGCGGTCAGGGCGTCGGCGCCGGTGTGCCGGACGGTGACCTCGAAATGCTCACGCCGCAGGTAGCTGGCCACCACCTCGGCCAGAGCTGCCTCGTCGTCGACCACCAGTGCGCGATAGCCGGGACCAGGAACAGCCGGAACCGGCTGCGAGACAACGTCCATGTGTCGCGGAAGGTGGGTCAGGCCGCGCTGATGCGGTCGGTGATCTGCTTCATGACGACGGTCGCGATCCGGTCGGAGTCGCCGAAATGCACTGCATCGACCCCGATCAGAACCGGGCCCTTGGCGCGGTAGAGCGTCGCGCACTGCGTGAAGCACACCGCGAGCGTCGAACGGTCGAGTTGCTGGACGGTGGGCTCCATCTTCGGCACGTGCAATTCGGAACAGGCTTGAATGCTGTTGGCAAGGCGAATCAGGGCCGCGCGGGCCGCATCCGCACTCGCATAGATCCCGACGGCCTGGGTCACCGCCCTGTTGGCCGCACCCGAATACGAGACCGAACGGAACTGGCTGTAGTCGCTCCCGAAAGCCACGTCCTGGTCGAAGACCGGCTGGCACTGGCTCGGGTACTGGCCGTCGTACTGGTGCATGCCGCGCGGCTGGTGCAGGTCCAGCAGGGGCTGTGGGGCCAGATCGGACACCCCGACGATCGCGCCGACATCCTCCAGGCTGAGGATCATCGAATCAGTGGACTGCGTCGGCGCTGCGGGCGCGGCAGCCGCGGTCCACGTCGGCGCGCCAGCGAACATCCCGACGACCAGGCCGCTGATGCCGGCGACTCGGGCCGCCGCAGTGAGGCCTTCGCGAACCGCGCAGTTCCACCGGCTTCTGCGGGAATCCGCCACTGGCCCACCTCTACCCTCGTTGCTGATCGCCTCAGCAAATCATAGTCTCCCGTCGGACCATGCCCGTCGACAAACGTCCAGCGGCGCATGTGCTTCGGCGAAGACAGTGCGATACCCCGATGGGAGCGCGGCGAACGTCAGGACGCCGGGGCGGGAGCCTTGGTCGGCGGCACGACCGGAACCGTCGGCGCAGCGGCCGGGGCCGGAGTCGCAGCGGCCGTGGGTGCGGGCGCACTGGAAGCAGGTGCGGGCGCGGTGGCCGCCGGTGCCGCAGCAGGAGCAGACGCGCCGCCCTGTGCCGAGGGCGCCTGCGCCGGGGCGGCCGCGGGGGCCGTCGTGTCATGGACGTCCAACTGCGTCGCGGTCGGTTTGGGCTGCGCCGCCGTAGCGGCGCCGTGCACGTCGTCGGCTGCGGCCGCGGGGGCGGGCTTGGCCGGAACCGCCTGGGCGGTGCCCTGTCCGGCCGCGGCGGGAGCAGTGGCGGCAGGCACAGCGGCCGGCGCAGTGGTGGCAGTGCCCGTCTGGGGCGCCACTGGCACCGTCTGCCCGTAGTAGCCCGAACCGGGCCAGGCCGACGCGGGGCTGTATCCCGTCGCCGGAACGCCCTCGGCACTCGGCGGCGGCTGAACCCAGGTCAACCGGTCCTGACCGCCGTCGGTGTAAACCACCGAATCGGGGCTCTCACCCGTGACGTCGAAGTACAGCTTGCCGGTGGTGGACTGGCCCTGTGCCAGCCCCGTGGGGTTGACGCCCTGGGCGGTCGGAACCTGGAACAGGGAGCGGTAGTCGTCGCCGTTGGCCGCCCGCGCGCTGAACGCGGGGATGAACGGGATGGCACCGCCGGCGAGCGCCTGATCGGTGGCCGTCGCCTCCCACAGCGCTCCATCCGGCTGGTAGGGGATCGGGTCGGCGCTGGGCTGCAGGCCGCTGACGGTCCAGCCCTCGACACTGGCGCCGTTGGCGATCTGGCCCTGCTGACCCAGCTGTTGGACCCCAGGTGGTTGCATCGCGGCATCGGCGTCATCGGCCCAAGCCGACGCCGCTCCGGCCAAGCCTGCCGCGCCGGCCGCAGCCGTGGTGATCGCAGCCGTCAACAGACGTGCCTTGTTCATGGTGTTCCCCCCGCGTGAGGTCCCCGGCCGCCAGTCGGCCATCAGCGAACAGCAGATTAGCAAAGGACCCAACTCGAATAAGCCCGGTTGACGATAGGAGCGAACTGTCGGTCTAATTCGCCGAAATTCGTGCATGTAGCTGCGTCGACGTCACGCTAAAATCGCAATTCGGAGTTTGCCGGACTTTTTCCCGCAAGCACCGGACGTGAAATTGGCACAATCCACGACGGGGGTGTGGGCACTTGAGGAGAGTTGCCGCAACGGCCTTGGCCGTCACGCTCGCCCTCGTCAGCGCTCCCCCGGCGTCCTGCCTGGAGCCCCCCGTGATCGACCCCACGGCGACACCACCGGACGCGACCGGGCCCGACCAGCCCAGCGAACAGCGCCGCCAATGCGCCACCCCGCAGACCCTGCCGGACTCCAACTTCGCCGAGGTTCCCTGGGGAAACGCCTACCTCCGGGTAGCCGACGCGCACAAATTCGCCACCGGCGCCGGGGTGACCGTCGCGGTCATCGACACCGGCATCACCGGCTCCCCCCGGGTACCGGCCCAACCCGGGGGCGATTTCGTCATGGGTGCCGGAGACGGGATGTCGGACTGCGACGCCCACGGGACGTTGACGGCGTCGATCATCGCCGGCCGCCCCGCCCCGACCGATGCCTTCGTCGGGGTCGCACCCGACGCGAAGATCCTGTCCCTGCGCCAGACCTCCGAGGCCTTCATGCCGGTGGGGATGCAGGTCGATCCCAACGACCCCAACAGTTCGGTCACGGCCGGTTCGCTGCGCAGCCTGGCCCGGGCCATCGTGCACGCGGCGAACCTGGGCGCGGGTGTCATCAACGTCAGCGAAGCGGCGTGCTACAAGGTGACCCGGCCGATCGACGAACGTGGAGTGGGGGCGGCGGTCAACTACGCCACCAACGTCAAGAACGCCGTCGTCGTCGTTGCGGCCGGCAACACCGGGAGGGACTGCAACCAGAACCCGCCACCGAACGCAGCGGTGCCGTCGGACCCGCGGGGCTGGAAAGAAGTGCAGACCATCGTCTCGCCCGCCTGGTATTCACCCCTGGTGCTGACAGTGGGCGGGATCGGCCAGAACGGGGCACCGTCGACGTTCTCCATGAACGGGCCCTGGCTGGGCGCGGCCGCACCGGCGGAGAACATCGTCGCCCTCGGATACGACGGAAAGCCGGTGAACGCCCTGCAGGGCCAGGACGGTCCCATCCCGATCAATGGGACCTCATTCGCGGCGGCCTACGTTTCCGGAGTGGCCGCCCTTGTGCGGCAACGCTTTCCGCAACTCACCGCCACCCAGGTCATCAACCGGGTGACCTCCACAGCGCGCCACCCGGGCGGCGGGATCGACAACGTCGTCGGCGCCGGGGTGGTGGACCCGGTGGCCGCGCTGACCTGGGACATCCCGGCGGGGCCTGCGACACCGGAGTATCGGACCAACGAATTGCCCCCGCCGCCTCCGGTGCAGCCACCCGACCGCGGTCCCATCACGGCCGTCGTGCTCGTCGGTGCCGGTGTGTTGTTGGCCGTCGCCCTCGGAATGGCTGCTCGCCGAGCGCTGGGCCGCAAGTGAGCACCTCGATCCCGGTCGGCCTGAAGTTCTCCACCGGCCAAGCTCTGGTCGCTGCGGCGGCCGCTCCGGCACTTCTGGCGCTCGGCGTGGCCGGGGGCCGGCTGTGGCTGGGGATCGTCCTGGCGGTGCTGGCGCTCGGTCTGGGGCTGGTCGCGGTGCGCGGCCGAACAACCACCGGCTGGGTCCGGGCGTTGTATTCCTGGCAACGGCGACGCACCGCCGCGCCGCCGGCACCGACCGAACCCGTCGTGGGCGCCACCGTGATGCCCGGGGACCACGTTGCGGTGCGCTGGCACGACCAGGAGATGGTCGCCCTGATCGAGCTGGTTCCGCGGCCGTTCACTCCCAGTGTGATGGTCGACCACCACTGCTTCAGTGACGACGTCGTCGACACCGCACTGGTGGCGAAACTGCTCGAATCCTATTGCCCCGACGTGGAAGCCGACGTGATCTCGGCCGGGTACCGGGTGGGTAAGACCGCACCGGCCGGGGTTGTCTCGCTCTACGAGCAGATGATCGGAACCCTGCCGGCCCCGGCGCACCGGCGAACCTGGATTCAGTTGCGGGCCGATCCCGAACGCACCCGCCGCTCTGCCCAGCGGCGCGCTGACGGCGTCGCCGGCCTGGCGCGTTACCTCGTCGCATCGGCGACCCGGATCGCCGACCAGTTGGCCGAACACAACATCGACGCCCGCTGCGCCAGGAGTTTCGACGACCTCGACCATGCGACCGCGGTCAGCTTCGAGAACGAATTGTGGTCGGCGATCAAGGGCCGCAACACATTCACCGCCGCCTATAGCGCGCCCGGCGGCCCCGACGTGTGGTGGTCGGTACGTGCCGACCACACCATCACTCGCATCACGGTGAAACCCGGCAGCGCCCCCACCTCGACGGTACTGCTGACCACGCTGGCCAATCCGACGTCGCCCCGGGGATTTTCACGCCTCTACGGTGGGCAGCGCGCCGCGCTGTCAGGCCTGAGCCCGGTCAGCGATCGGCACCACAAACTGCCCATCGGTTCGGCCGGCGTGCTCATCGGGGAGACCACCGACCGCCATCCGGTCTTCCTGCCGTTCGACGACGTCGACAACCGGCTCATCGTCGGCGACGGCCTGGTGTTCAGCCAGTTCATGGTGCGATCGGCGGCAGCGGGGGCAGTGGTGACGGTCGACGCGCGACTGCGTGAGTTCGGGAACATGGTCAACGCACGCTTCGGAGAGCCGAGGTTGAGCTGGCCCAACGCCACAACGTATTTCGCTCCGCACCATCGGGTCGGCCAAGTCACCCTGCACCGCAACTACATCACCACCCCGCGGCACGGAAAGCTGCCGATCCGGCTGGTGCAGCCACGGGAGGAGAGCCGGTATGCCGACGCGCTCAAACGCTGAACACGCCGGCGACGTAAGGGAGCGCAGCCGATGACCGGACCTCAACTGAGCGTGTACGCCGAAGCGATCCGGACAGACGCGACGAAGGTCGCGGGCGTCATGTTCCCGACGCCGTCGGCAACGGTGAGCCCGCCCTGCAGTCTCGCCCCTGCCAAATCCGCCGCCGAGGCCTTCAACAGGGCCGCCCGGGAACTGGGCGCAGACCAGCAGCACCTGGCCGATATCAAGGCGCAGATTGTCGACACGCTGAACAGAGCCGCAACGGCGTATGACCTGATCGATCTCCAGGCAGCCGACGCCATCAACGGCGACGGCGCCTCACCCAGCGGGATCCCCCAAATAACCGCAGCCCCTTCGGCCTTCCCCGCCAGCAATGGGATTGGCGACGCCGCTGGCGGCGGTCTTCTCAATGGTGTCTGCTTCACAGACGACGGTACGGATACCTATATGGACATCGAGGCCGCCCAGACCGCGATCGCAGCGCCCGATGACTGTGCCTCGCTGCTGATAGCGATGGATGCCTGGACGACCAATGCCGGCGCACTCGTCGAAGCGGTGGCGGAGATGCCTTCGGCCCCCAGTCACTGGGAAGGAATGGCTGCCGCACAAGCCTATTCACGAGTCGCCGAACTCAAGCGCGATCTGAGCACTCTGGCGGACGCTTGGCTGATACTCGCGGGCCGGGCCAATGGGTACGCCACGGCCCACCACTCCTACAAGACCAGCCACACAGAGGTACACGCGGCTTACAAGCTGAACCAGGAATTGGCAACGAAATTCGTGGCAAACCGGCAGGAATATCTCTCGGCCATGGCCGAGGAGGTCAAAGTAGCCGAGGAGATCCGCCGGGAGTACGCGAAATCCAGCGAGCTTCCAAAGGGTCCGATTCCGGGACCGTCAGGTCGGACCCTGCCGCCGGCGGCGGGGATACCCACCCCAGGAATCACCCCGGTTTCCTGGCCCGCCGGCGCGACGCATGCCGGTGGCGGAGCCTTCCCTGCGGCAAGCGGTTCCGCAGTCGGCGCACCGTCGTCTGGCAGCGGCGGACAGGAGGGCGGCGGCAGCCCCGCCGATGGCTTGTCGGGCATGCAGGACGCCGCGGGCGCCCCGACCCGACCGCAGGGTTCGCCCCAGGGCCCTCCGCAGGGCGGTGAAGCCAGGCAGGGTGGCCAGCCCCCCTCCGGTGGAACGCCCTCCGGAGGGGCGCCGTCTGGTGGCTCCCCCGCCGGCGGCGGGACGCCAGGCGGCATACCCGGTGCCGGAAAGGCCGGTTCGAAACCCTTTTCGCCGTCGGTGCGCCCTGCGAGTGCACAGGGCGCCGGCAAGGGTTTGGGCGGCCTCGGCAAGGGCGCCGGCGGAGGTGGCAAAGGCGCGGGCGGCGGTAAAGGCGCGGGCGGCGGCGGCAGGGGCGCCGGCGGAATGGGCGGCAGGCCGCTGTCACCGGCGGCCGTCGCCATCGGCCCCCCGATCGGCCCGGGTGGAGCAGGTGCGGGCCCGGGAACCGTGGACAGCGGGCGGGCACCCACCGGCGTTGGGGCCGGTGGTGCCGGAATGCCGATGATGGGTCACGGTGCGGGGGCCGGCCCGGGCAGGGAGAAGAAGCGCTCCCCCGGCCTCTCGCCCGATGAGAGCCTCTATACCGAGGACCGAGCGTGGACGGAAGGCGTTGTGGGACATCGTCGTCGAGAAGTAGAGGGCCGTCGAGAAGTAGAGGGCCGTCGAGAGGGGGACACCCCATGACGACCGGAGGCGGACCTACCCCGGAGCTGCACCCCGACGTCACGGCCATCCTCCGGGAGGCGAAGCGACTCGAGGACGTCCTCGAGGAACGACTGCATCAGATCCGCACCGGCCGGTTCACCGCCACTGACGAAGCCGGCACGGTGGAGGTGACGTTGGACGGCCAGCATCGACTGGTCGACGTCTTCATCACCGAAGGCACTCTGCGAAAAGGGATCCCGGCCGTGGAAGCAGCCGTCAACGACGCCCTTCGCAAAGCCAACGTCGACGTCGACGCCTCGGCGTCGGCGGCTTCGGAGAAAATCAACGCCGTGGTCGCGGAGATCACCGGCCGATCTACTCGACCGACTCCGTAACCGACTCGTCCTGGGCTCCCAGGGCGGCCACCCACCCGGTGACCTGCCGGGCGATGTTCTGGTCGGTCAATCCGACCTCGTCGAGGACCTCGTTACGGCCGGCGTGATCCAAGAATCGTTGCGGCACACCGACATCGCGGCACGGGACGTCGATCTCCGCCGCCCGGAGAGACGCGGACACCGCCGACCCGACGCCACCGCTCAGACCGCTGTCCTCGACGGTAACCACGAGTTTGTGGGTGCGGGCCATCGGACCCAGCGCTGCAGGCACCGGCAGGACCCAGCGAGGGTCCACAACCGTGACCCCGATGCCCTGGTTACGCAGCCGTTCGGCGACCTTGAGCGCCATACCGGCGAACGCGCCCACCGCCACCAGAAGAACGTCCTGGCCAAGGCCATCGGCCGGACGGCCCAGAACATCCACACCGGAGATCCGCTCGATAGCCGGAATGTCCTGGCCCACTGCGCCCTTGGGGAACCGCAGGGCGGTGGGCCCGTCCGTCACCTCGAGTGCCTCACCGAATTCTTCACGCAACCGGGCACCGTCCCGCGGCGCCGCGACCCGCATACCGGGAACGATGTTGAGAATCGACATGTCCCACATGCCGTTGTGACTGGCGCCGTCGTTGCCGGTCACCCCGGCGCGGTCGAGCACGATGGTCACCGGCAACTTGTGCAGGGCGACGTCCATCAGCATCTGGTCGAACGCCCGGTTGAGGAACGTGGAGTAGATCGCCACCACCGGGTGCAGGCCGCCCATCGCCATGCCGGCCGCCGAGGTCATCGCGTGCTGCTCGGCGATCCCGACGTCGAACAACCGGTCGGGGAACTTCTCGCCGAACGCCGCCAGACCGGTGGGCCCGGGCATGGCGGCGGTGATGGCGACGACATCGCGCCGTCGGCCCGCGGCCTCGATGAGCGCCTCGGAGAACACCGACGTCCACCCCGGCGCAGCGGTGGTGGTGGCCTGCCCGGTCCGCGGATCGATGATGCCGGTGGAGTGCATCTGCTCGGCCTCGTCGTTCTCGGCCGGCGCGTACCCCATCCCCTTGCGTGTGACGACGTGCACGAGCACCGGGCCGTCGAACCCGCGCGCGTGCCGCAGGGCGTTCTCCACCGCGTGCTCGTCGTGGCCGTCGATCGGGCCGACGTACTTCAGTCCCAGGTCGGTGAACATGGCCTGGGGCGAGACGGCGTCCTTGATCCCGACCTTCACGCTGTGCAGAGCCTGGTAGGCGACCTCGCCGACGATCGGCAGCGCCCGCACGGCGGCGCGGCCCTGGTCGAGCAGTCGCTCATATCCCGGCTGCAACCGCAGACCGGCCAGGTGATCGGCCAGGCCGCCGATGGTGGGGGCGTAACTGCGGCCGTTGTCGTTGACGACGATGACCACCGGTCGCTTGGCCGCGGCGATGTTGTTCAGCGCCTCCCAGCACATACCGCCGGTGAGCGCACCGTCTCCGACGATGGCAACGACGTGGCGGTTGATCTGCCCGGACAGTTCGAAGGCTTTGGCCAGGCCGTCGGCGTAGGACAATGCGGCCGAGGCGTGGCTGGACTCGACCCAGTCATGTTTGCTCTCCGTGCGCGACGGATAGCCCGACAGCCCGCCCTTCATCCGCAGCGTGTCGAAATCGTCGCGACGTCCGGTCAGGATCTTGTGCACATAAGCCTGATGTCCGGTGTCGAAGATGATCGGATCGTGCGGCGAGTCGAACACCCGGTGCAGGGCGAGTGTGAGTTCCACGACACCGAGATTCGGCCCAAGGTGCCCACCCGTGGCAGCCACCTTGTGGATCAGGAATTCACGTATCTCGGCGGCCAGTTCGGTCAGCTGCTCTTGGGAAAGGCGCTGCACATCGGCTGGACCGCGGACCTTTTCGAGCATCAGGCCAGTCTACGCACCTCGTGCGCTGGTCTCTTGGTAAACGTCCGGCACCCCGTCGTGGTCGGCATCGGCGGTCTCCAGTTCGAACACCGACCGGTAGTGGCGGTTGCTGATTCGCAGCAGCACCCCGGCCAGGACGGCTGCCAGCAACGAGCCGGTCAGCACAGCCACCTTGACCACGTCGGTTTCCGGGGATCCCGATTCGTAGGCCAACTCCCCGATCAGCAGCGACACCGTGAACCCGATACCGGAGAGCATCGCGACGCCGAAGACGTCGATCCAACGCAGCGATGCGTCCAGACTGGCGTGGGTGAACGCGGCCAGCAGTCGGGTGGTGCCGAACACCCCGAGCGTCTTGCCGAGCACCAACCCGGCGACGACGCCCAGGGCGATGGGGTTGCTCAGGGCGGCAACCAGCCCCGAGTAGCCGCCGATGGTCACCCCGGCGGCGAAGAAGGCGAACACCGGGATGGCGAACCCCGCCGAGACCGGCCGCAGCAGGTGCTCGAAATGCTCGGCCAGGCCGGGGCCGGAATCGCAGGAGAGCACCGGCGCCGCGAACCCGAGCAGCACCCCGGCGACGGTCGCGTGGATTCCCGACTCGTGAACGAAGGCCCAGGTCAGAAGTGCCAGCGGGATCAGCAGCCAGGCGGAACGGACACGCCGCTGCACCAGAACGGTGAACAGTGCCAGCGGAACCAGCGCCAGCAGCAGGAAGGGCACCTTGATTTCGGCGGTGTAGAACAGCGCGATCACGGTGATGGCCAGAAGGTCGTCGACGACGGCCAGGGTGAGCAGAAAAGTGCGCAGTGCCGCCGGCAGGTGGGTGGAGACCACCGCGAGCACCGCGACCGCGAAGGCGATGTCGGTGGCGGTGGGGATCGCCCAGCCACGCAGTGCGCCGTCACCCGCACCGGCGGCGAAGGCGACGAAGATCAGGGCGGGAACGACCATTCCGCCGATCGCGGCGGCGATCGGCAGCGCCGCGCGGCCCGGATCGCGCAGATCGCCGGCGACGAACTCCCGCTTGAGTTCGAGCCCGACCACGAAGAAGAAGATCGCCAGCAGTCCGTCAGCGGACCACCCCTCCAGGGAGAGTCGCAGGTGCAAACCCAGCGCGTCGGTGCCGACCTGGAGATGAGTCAGCGCGGTGTACGACGCAGCCCAGGGCGAGTTGGCCCACACCAGCGCAACGGAAGCGGCGACGAGCAGGATCGCTCCGCCGACGGTCTCCTTGTGGAAGATTCCGATGACGCGTCGGGTTTCCGACCATGACCCACGGGTGAATAGTCGGTACGGCACATCGGTGACTCTACAAGCGCAGCCACCTACCAGCGTTACGTCCTCGTCAGCAGCGCGATGCACTCGACGTGGTGGGTCAACGGGAAGGCGTCGAACACCCGGATCTGCTCCACCTGGTAGCCATGCCCCTGGTACAAACCGATGTCGCGGGCGAAAGAAGCAGCCTCGCAACCGATGTGGATCACCCGTGGTACCCCGGCCCGGGCCAGCAGGTCGATGATCTCACGGCCGGCCCCCGCGCGGGGCGGGTCCAGTACCGCCACGCCGGCGCCTTCGGACTGCCGTGCCAGGAACTGGCGCACCGAGTCCGACACCACCTGCACAGCAGGGGAATCCGCCAGCGCCACCCGGGCGGCCGCCGACGCGCTCTTGGCGGTGTCGACGGTCACCACCTCGGCGCCGGTATCGGCCAATGCCCCGGCGAACAATCCCGCACCGCCATAGAGGTCCCAGGCGCGGGCCGCGCCGGCGGGACGGGCCCATTCGGAGACCAGAGCGCTGTAGACCCTGGCCGCATCGCGGTGGGACTGCCAGAATCCGGTCACCGGCACCCGCCAGACCCGCTCCCCTACTCGCTGCACGGCCTGGCCGGTGCCGTCGGCCACAGCGCCACTGCGCCGGCCGCGGGCGGTGGAGACCACGTGGCGGCACCCGTCATCGTCGACGACCACGTGCACCTGTTCCCACCCGCCCCACCGCGGGCCCTCGAGACCGTCGAGCATGCCCTCGGTCAATTGCCCACAACGCAGGTCGGTGATCAGTTCGGCGCTGTGATAACGGTGAAAACCCGCCTGTCCGTTGCGGTCGACCCCCAACCGCACCCGGGTCCGCCACCTCTGCGCCGACCCGGATCCGACCGCCTCGGCAACTCCCTCCCAGGAGTGATTCGCCAGCCGGGCAAGCTGATTGCCGACCACCTGACCTTTGAGCGCGCGCACCGCGACCGGGTCGGCGAAGGCCAGATCGCAGCACCCCGCGCCATCGACCCCTGCAATCGGACACAGCGACTCGATGCGATCGGCGGATGCCTCAAGCACCTCGACAACCTCAGCGTGCCAATAGGATCCGCGTTCAGACGTCACCCGCACCCGCACCCGCTCACCGGGCAGCGCGTAGCGCACGAACACCACGCGCCCGTCGTGGCGAGCCACGCAACTGCCACCGTTGGCCGCCGGCCCGGTGGTCAGGACAAGTTCAGTCAGTGCTGAATCAGTCAGTGCTGAATCCGTCACTCAACAAAGCCCCGGCGAACGTCGCCGGGCGCGTTCTGCTCATCCAACTGCTTGACCCGCTTGGAGGACCGCAACTGCCACGGCACCGACACCATCATGACGTTCGGGATGAACAGCAGCCGGGTCTTCAGCCGCAGGGCACTCTGGTTGTGCAGCAGGCCTTCCCACCAGTGGCCCACCACGTACTCGGGAACGAAGACGGTGACCACGGTTCGCGGCGCCTCCTTGCTGATCCGCTTGACGTAGTCCAGCACCGGCCGGGTCACCTCGCGGTAGGGCGAGGCGACGACTTTCAGCGGCACGGTGACCTCGCTCGCCTCCCACTCGCGGGTGAGCTTCCGGGTCTCGGCGTCGTCGACGTTGACCGTCAGCGCCTCGAGCACGTCGGGCCGCATTGCCCGGGCGTAGGCCAGTGCCCGCAGGGTCGGCAGGTGCATATTCGACACCAGAACCACGGCGTGGTTGCGGCTCGGCAGCACGATGGCGTTCTCCACCTCTTCCTCGGCGGCGGCGAGTTCCTGGGACACCTTGTCGTAGTGCCGATTGATCGCCTTCATCATGACGAACAGACCGCCCATCGCCAGGATCGCGATCCACGCGCCGGCCATGAACTTGGTCACCAGCACGATCAGCAGCACCGTCCCGGTGGCGATGAACCCGACGGTGTTGATCACCCGCGAGCGCTTCATCCTGCGACGCTCGGCGGGATCGTCCTCGGTGGCCAACAACCGGGTCCAGTGCCGCACCATGCCGATCTGGCTCAGCGTGAAGGAGATGAACACGCCCACGATGTAGAGCTGGATGAGCTGGGTCACCTCGGCGTTGAAGGCGACGACGAAGGCGATCGCGGCCAATGCCAGAAACACGATGCCGTTGGAAAAGGCCAACCGGTCGCCGCGGGTATGCAGCTGACGGGGCAGGTAGCGGTCCTGGGCGAGGATGGATCCCAGCACCGGGAAGCCATTGAACGCGGTGTTGGCGGCCAGCACCAGGATCAGTGCGGTGACCCCGGTGATCAGGTAGAGGCCGACCGGGAAGTCTCGGAACACACTGTCGGCCAACTGGGCCACCAAGGTCTTCTGGTGGTAGTCGGCCGGGGCTCCGATCAACTGCTCATCAGGCCGCTCGGCCAGCTTCACACCGGTGTCGTTGGCCAGGATGATCATGCCCATGAACATGACGACCGCAAGGCCGCCCAGCATTGTGAGGGTGGTCGCAGCGTTTCGCGACTTCGGTTTGCGAAACGCCGGTACGCCGTTACTGATCGCCTCGACACCGGTCAGTGCGGCACAACCGGACGAGAACGCCCTGGCCACCAGAAAGACCAGAGCGAACCCCATGATGTCGCCGTGCTCGGACCGCAACTCGAAACCGGCCGACTCCGCCTGGAGGTGATGTCCCAGCACGTGAATCTGGAAGAAACCCCAGGCCAACATCATGAACATCCCGATGATGAACGCGTAGGTGGGAATGGCGAACGCGGTGCCGGACTCCCGAATACCGCGCAGGTTGATCGCGGTCAGCAGTACGATCGCAGTCACCGCGAAAAGGACCTTGTGCTGGGCGATGAACGGCACGGCCGAACCGATGTTGGACATCGCCGAGGCCATCGAGACCGCGACAGTCAGGACGTAGTCGACCAGCAGGGCGCTGGCCACCGTCAGTCCCGCCGTAGGCCCCAGGTTGGTGGTGACGACCTCGTAGTCACCGCCCCCGGAGGGGTAGGCGTGCACGTTCTGCCGGTAGGACGCGACGACGACGAGCATGACGAACGCCACCGCGACGCCGATCCAGGGCGCCATCGTGTAGGCGGAAAGGCCGGCGACCGAAAGCACCAGGAAGATTTCCTCCGGCGCGTATGCCACCGACGACATGGCATCGGAGGCGAACACCGGCAGGGCGATGCGCTTGGGCAGCAGCGTGTGCGCCAGCTTGTCGCTGCGGAAGGGCTCCCCGATGAGCACGCGGCGAAGACCGGTGGAAAGCTTGGACACGAGAGTTAAGGGTAGGCGCTGGGCGCGCTGGCGGTAGCGTTCCCCATACGTAACAGTCGAAAGGACCTCTGGTGCGGGTTGTGGTGATGGGGTGCGGCCGAGTCGGTGCCGCGCTGGCCAACGCACTGTCGAGGCTCGGGCATGACGTGGCGGTCATCGACCGCGACCCCGCAGCCTTCCACAGGCTTTCCTCGGAGTTCTCCGGCGAACGCGTCCTCGGGAT
Organism: uncultured Actinomycetes bacterium; assembly: GCA_903862565.1. Taxonomy (GTDB): domain Bacteria; phylum Actinomycetota; class Actinomycetes; order Mycobacteriales; family Mycobacteriaceae; genus Mycobacterium. The sequence continues at coordinate 17,625 of CAIOYU010000016.1, forward strand.
GGGTTTCGACCGCGACGTCCTGCTGCGCGCCGGTATCCAGAGCGCCGACGCGTTCGCCGCGGTGTCATCCGGTGACAACTCGAACATCATCTCGGCCCGCGTCGCCCGCGAGAACTTCGGAGTCCAGCGGGTGGTGGCCCGCATCTACGACGCCAAGCGCGCGGCGGTCTACGAGCGGCTGGGGATCCCGACGATCGCCACCGTGCCGTGGACCACCGACCGACTGCTCAACGTGCTCACTCGGGAAACCGAGACGACCAAATGGCGCGACCCCACCGGGACGGTCGCCGTCTGCGAGGCAGACCTCCACGAAGGCTGGGTGGGCCACCGCGTGACGACCCTGGAGGAGGCCACCGGGGCCCGGACGGCATTCCTGATCCGATTCGGTACCGGAGTGTTGCCCGAGAAGAAGACCGTTATCCAGGCCGGCGACCAGGTGTACCTGGCGGCGGTGTCGGGTAGTGCCGCGGAAGCGCTGGCAATCGCCGCTCAGCCGCCCGCAGAAGGGGTCGGAGAATGAAAGTCGCCATCGCCGGGGCGGGTGCGGTCGGCCGGTCCATCGCCCGCGAATTGTTGGAAAACTCCCACGACGTCACACTCATCGAGCGCAATGCCGACCACTTCGACATCGACGCGATCCCGTCGGCACACTGGCGCCTCGGCGACGCCTGCGAGTTGAGCCTGCTGGAATCGGTGCACCTCGAGGATTTCGACGTCGTGATCGCCGCAACGGGCGACGACAAGGCGAACGTGGTGCTCTCGTTGCTGGCCAAGACGGAGTTCGCGGTGCCGCGTGTGGTCGCACGGGTCAACGACCCCCGCAACGAGTGGCTCTTCGACTCCTCCTGGGGCGTCGATGTGGCGGTGTCGACACCGCGGATGCTGGCATCGCTGGTCGAGGAGGCGGTCGCCGTCGGCGACCTCGTGCGGCTGATGGAATTCCGCCAGGGGCACGCCAACCTGGTGGAGATCACGCTGCCCGACGCCACCCCGTGGGGCGGGCGCCCGGTGCGGAAGCTGAACCTGCCGCGCGACGTGGCGCTGGTGACGATTCTGCGGGGCCAGCGGGTGATCGTGCCCGAGCCCGATCAGCCGCTGGAAGGCGGCGACGAACTGCTCTTCGTGGCAGCCCGTGAGCTAGAGGAGGAGCTTCGTCGGCTGCTCGCCGACGGGGCGAAATAGCCGGCTGCTCGCCGACGGCAAGGCCTCTATTCCGGGCGAAGTTCCGACCACGGGTTTGCGGCGTGGGCGGCGTGCACCGCACGCTGTGCGGCCCGGATCGCCAAATAGGTGA
>CAIOYU010000017.1 GCA_903862565.1 uncultured Actinomycetes bacterium
CAGTTCGGACAGGAACTTGCCGCTGTCGCCCTGCGCCGAGTTGGCCGACTGGAACGCCTCGGCGAACTTGCTGCGCTGGCCGAACGCGGTCAGCCACGGCGTTCCGATGATCGGCGCATAGCCGCTGTACGGGCGGTCGTAACGCAGCAGCGTCTCGAACGCCTGCGCACCCTCGGCCGGCTCGATCGCGATGCCGGTTCCCTCGGCCAACGCCATACCGCGACCCACCTGCGACCAGGCGCCCCAGGCGATGGCGGTGGCGGGCAGGCCCTGGGCGTGCCGCCAGCGCGAGAACGCGTCCAGCCAGCTGTTGGCCGCCGAGTAGGCACCCTGGCCGGGCGAGCCGACCAGTGCGGCGGCCGACGAGAACGAGCAGAACCAGTCCAGCGGCTGGTTCAGCGTCGCCTCGTGCAGGCTCCAGGCGCCGGCCACCTTGGGTTCCCAGCAGTGATCGAGGAGGCTGTCGGTGATGTTGGTCAGCGTGGCGTCCTCGACGACGGCCGCCCCGTGCAGGACACCGCGGACCGGCAGGCCGGTCTCGGTGGCGACAGCCACCAGCGACTCGGCGACGGCCGGATCCGAGATGTCTCCGCTGACGACCTGGACGTCTGCGCCGCCGGCGCGCAACTTCTCCAGAGCCACCTGCGCATCGGCGTTGGGCGCGGACCGGGAGTTGAGCACGATCCGTCCGCACCCGGCCGAGGCCATCTCACCGGCCAGGAACAGGCCGAGGCCGCCGAGGCCGCCGGTGACGATGTAGGAACCGTCGGTCCGGAAGACCGGGACATCGGACGGTGCAACCACCGCCGGGACCTCCCCGTGGTGCGCAACGTCGAGCAGGACCTTGCCGGTGTGGCCGGCACCGCCGACCAACCGGACGGCCTGGGCCGCCTCGCTCATCGGGAAATGAGTGGTGGGCGGCATGGGCAGCACGCCGTCGGCAGTCTGCTGGTACACCGTGGTCAGCATCCGCTGGACTGTCGCGGGGTGGCTGTGCGTGAGCAGAGCCACGTCGATGGCGTAGAACGACAGGTTGCGACGGAACGGGAACAGCCCGATTCGGGTGTCGCCGTAGATATCCCGTTTGCCGATCTCGAGGAACCGCCCGCCGAAGGCCAGCAGTTCGATGCCCGCACGCTGGGCCGCACCGGGCAGCGAGTTCAGGACGACGTCGACGCCGTAGCCGCCGGTGTCGCGGCGGATCTCGTCGGCGAAGTCCAGGCTGCGGGAGTCGTAAACGTGCTTGATTCCCATGTCGCGCAGGACTTTTCGACGCTCATCACTGCCGGCGGTCGCGAAGATCTCGCACCCGACCGCGCGGGCGATGGCAATGGCGGACTGCCCGACACCGCCGGTGCCGGAGTGGATCAGCACCTTGTCGTCGGCGGTGATGTGGGCCAGTTCGTGCAACCCGTACCACGCAGTCGCCGAGGCGGTCGGGATGGCGGCGGCATCGGCCAGCGGGATCCCCGCCGGGATCGTCACCGCATGGCGCGCGTCGCTGATGACGAACGTCGACCAGCAGCCGTTCGGGGACATGCCGCCGACGTGGTCGCCGACCTTGTGCTCGGTGACACCCTCGCCCACGGCCGTGACGACACCGGCGAAGTCGATGCCGAGTTGCTGCTTGTATCCCTCGAAGGTGGGATAACGGCCGAACGCCACCAAGACGTCGGCGAAGTTGATACTCGACGCCGTCACCGCGACCTCGATCTCGCCCGGACCGGGCTGGACCCGCTCGACCTGGACGAATTCCAGGGACTCGACGTCGCCGGGCATCCGGATCTCCAGGCGGATCCGGTCGCTGGCGGCGTCGGCCTCGGTGGTGCGCCGATCACCCGGCCGCAGCGGTCCGCGCAGCAGGCGGGCGGTGTACCAGTCCCCGTTCCGCCAGGCCGTCTCGTCCTCGTCGGAACCGGTCAGCAACTGCCGGGCCAGCAGGGCCGGATCGGTGCTGTCATCGGTGTCGATACCCGTCGCCTTGAGGTGCGGGTGCTCGGAGTCGATGACGCGCATCAACCCGCGCAGGCCGGCTTGCTCCAGGTTGGCCAGTTCGTCGGGGTCCACCGTCGCGGCGTCGCGGGTGACCACGAAAAGCCGCGGCGGTTCGCCCGGCAGTTCGGCCAGTTCGCGGGCTACCTTCACCAGCAGCGCCACGTGTTCGCGCCCGCGCCCGGAGGTCGCGCCGTCAGCGGGCCCGGCCGCGGGCGGCATGACCAGCACGAGCCCGGTGAAGGGCTCGGCGACCGTGGTGGCGGCGAGTTCCGTGCGAACCTGGGCCGGATCGTTGAGCGTCGCGAAGCTCGCGGCGCTGCTCGAACCGCTCTCTGCCGCAGCCGAATTGACCGCGTCGGTGATCTGACGGGCCAGCGGTTCGGCGGCGTCGGCGGTGCTGAACACCAGCCAGCGGCCGTCCTGGCGCGCGTCGGGCAGTTCGCGCGGTTCCCACTCGATGGTGAGGAGGCGCTCATTGAGCGTGCGGTTGGCCTGTTCGGCTTCGGAGACACCGGCGGACATCCGCAGGCCCTCGACGGTCAGCAGCACCGCGCCGGCCTGATCCATGATCTCGATGTCGGCTTCGCACTCACCGGGCCGCGTCTCCCTGACCCGGGTCAGGCAGTAGTGGGCGTTACGCGCCGGCTGGTGCAACCGAAGCCGGCGCACACCCACTGGCAGCAGCAGTCCGCCGGAGCCGGCGTTCTGCACCGTCGGGTGCACGACGACGGACTGGAAGCAGGCGTCGAGCAGGGCCGGATGGACCCCGTAGACCGACTGCTGGGAACGGATGGCGCTGGGCAGTGCGACCTCGGCGAAGACGGTGTCGACCTCGCCCGCGGCGGTATAGGTGGCGGCCAGGCCGGCGAAGGCCGGGCCGTACTGGATGCCCACCGAGTCGAACGCCTGGCGCAGGTCGGCACCGTCGGCGCGGACCGGGTGCGAGGCAACCAAAGCCTCGATGTCGTGCGACGGGGCCTGCGAAGGCTCCCCCGCATCGGATTCCGGAGCGCGTAGCGTCGCCGCCGCCCGGCCGGTCCGTTGACCCTCGTCCTGGGTGGTCACCGCGAAGCTGAGAACGCCGGGCGCCTGCAGCGTGGCCGCCGCCGAGATCTCGGTCTGCTCGTCGAGCAACAAGGTCTGCTCGAACCGGATGTCATGGACTTCGGCGCCGGCACCCAGAACGGTGCCCGCCGCAGCCAGTGCCATCTCGCAATACGCGGCACCGGGCAGTGCGGCGATGTTGTGGATCATGTGGTCGGCCAGCCACGGGTGGGCTTCGGTGCCGACTTCGCCCTGCCACACGTCCCGTGGCGGCTCCTCCTCCAGGTGCACGTGGGCACCGAGCAGCGGATGAACCGCGACCACGGCACTGCCATGGCCGGGGGTGTCCTGCTCGTCGCGGTTGAGCATGAGCTCGCGATGAGTCCACGTCGGCAGCGGGGCATCAACCAATTCACCGGACGGGTACAGCGTCGCGAAATCGACTGCGGCACCGGCACTGTGCAGGTCGGAGACGAACCCGCGCAGGCCCACCGGCAGGTCCTGTTCGCGGCGCATCGATGCCAGGGCGGCGATCGGCATGTCGAGGCTGGCCGCGTTCTGATCGACGGCGTGAGTGAGCAGTGGGTGCGGGGCGAGTTCGCCGAAGACGCGGAATCCGTCGTTGAGGGCGGCCTGCACCGCCGAGGCGAAGCGCACCGTGTAGCGCAGGTTCTCCGACCAGTAGTCGGCAGCGAAGCTCGGCCGGTCGCGGGGGTCCCACAGCGTCGAGGAGTAGTAGGGCACCTCCGGATCGCGTGGCTGCAGATCAGCGAGCGCCTCGACCAGATCGTCGAGAATCGGCTCGACCTGCGCCGTGTGCGAGGCGACGTCGACGGCGACCTCGCGGGCCATCACGCCGTTGCTCTCCCAGTGCTCGACCAGTTCCCGGACGGCGTCCTTGTCGCCGCCGATGACCGTCGAGGTCGGGGATGCGGCCACCGCCAGGACGACGTTCTTGATGCCGCGCACCGACAGCTCCGAAAGCACCTGGGGGCCAGGCAGTTCCACTGCGGCCATCGCACCGCTGCCGGAGATCCGCTTCATCAGCTTCGAGCGACGGCAGATGACCTTCAGTCCGTCCTCCAGCGACAGGGCGCCGGCGACGACGGCGGCGGCGGACTCACCGAGGGAGTGGCCGATCACCGCGCCGGGGCGCACACCGTAGGACTTCAGCGTCTCGGCCATGGCGACCTGCATCGCGAAGATGGTGGGCTGGACGCGGTCGATTCCGGTGACCTTCTCCGGGGCGGTCATCGCCTCGGTCACCGAGAATCCCGACTCGCGGGCGATGATCGGCTCGATCTCGGCGATGGTGGCGGCGAAAACCGGCTCGGTGGCGAGCAGATCCGCGCCCATCCGGGCCCACTGCGATCCCTGGCCGGAGAACACCCACACCGGCCCGCGGTCACCACGGCCGACGGCCGGCGGATACGGCAGTTCGCCGTCGGCGACCTCACGCAGGGCCGCGACGAGTTCGTCGGTGGTGCGGGCGGTGACGGCCGTACGCACCGGGCGGTGCGAGCGGCGGCAGGCCAGCGTGTAGGCGAGGTCGCGCAGGCTGACGGTGCCGGCCTTCTGCTCGAGCCAGTCGGCCAGTCGCGCGGCGGTGACCTTCAACTGCTCCTCGGAGGTGGCCGAGATCGGGAAGAGCAGCGGGCCCTCACCCGTTTTCGCCGCTGCCGAATCCGCGGGAACGTCGGCCGGCGGAGCCTGCTCGACGACGACGTGGGCGTTGGTGCCCGACATGCCGTAGGACGACACCGCCGCGCGGCGGGGCCCCCCGCCATTGTGCGGCCACGGCGTGTTCGCGGTCGGGACGAAGAGTTGGGTGTCCACGGCTGCCATCTGGTCCGGCAGACGGGTGAAGTGCAGGTTCTGCGGCACCACCCCGTGCTCCAGGGCGAGCACGGTCTTCAGCAGGCCCAGGGTGCCGGAAGCGGACTGGCAGTGACCGAAGTTGGCCTTGATCGAGGCCAGCGCCGTCGGCTCTCCGTGGCCGTACACCGTTGCCAGACTCGAGAACTCGATCGGGTCACCGACGGGAGTTCCGGTGCCGTGCGCCTCGACGAGTCCCACGGTGGCGGGGTCGACGCCGGCGGCGTCCAGGGCATCGCGGTAGACCTCGACCTGGGCGTCCCCGGACGGGGTCGCGATGTTAACGGTGCGGCCGTCCTGGTTGGCGGCGGTACCGCGGATGACGGCGAGGATCCGGTCGCCATCGCGCTCGGCGTCGGCCAGGCGCTTGAACACCAGAACGACGCTGGCCTCGCCGGAGACGAACCCGTCGGCGGCGACGTCGAAGGCGTGGCAGTGCCCGGTCGGCGAGAGCATCCCCTGCAGCGACCCGGACACCGACTTGCGCGGCTCGAGGGTGACCGAGATGCCGCCGGCCAGAGCCATGTCGCTCTCGCCCTCGTGCAGGCTGCGGCAGGCCTGGTGAATCGCGACCAGACCCGACGAGCAGGCGGTGTCGACCGTGACGGCGGGGCCGTGCAGACCCAGCGCGTAGGACACCCGCCCGGAGGCGAAGCTGGGGTTGGTGCCGGTGAACCCGTAGGGCCCCTCGGCGGCGCCGCAATCGACGGACAGGATCTCGTAGTCGCTGTGGGTCAGGCCTACGAAGACACCGGTGCGGGTGCCGGCCAGTGCCGCCGGATCGATGCCGGCGTACTCGATGGCCTCCCAGGAGGTCTCCAGGAGCAGGCGGTGCTGCGGGTCGATCGCGGTCGCCTCACGCTCGGTCATCCCGAAGAAGTCCGAGTCGAAGCCGCCGACGTCGTCGAGGAAGGCGCCCCATCGCGTGATCGACCGCCCGGGGACACCGGGTTCGGGGTCGTAATACGCCTCCATGTCCCACCGGTCGTCGGGGATCTCCGTGACGAAGTCCTGACCCTGTAGCAAAGCTTCCCAGAGAGCTTCCGGGGAGTCGATCCCGCCCGGAAGACGGCAGGCCATGCCAATGACAGCAACGGGTGTAGCAGCAGCGACGCGCAAAGTGCTTTCCTCAATAATCCGAGACCAGGGACGGTTCCCTCTGCGTGGCGGCGGGCACGAGGCTCCAACACCACAACCGTCGCGTGCAAGGGTAACCATTTACGGCGACGAAAGCCGCATCGGCGACTTCGCAACCGAGGCCGCGGACTAAGCAAAGCCCGCCTGTGACGTGGGCGACGGTGGCTTGCGAACCTTTCGGAGCCGGTATATCTTTAGTCATGTTACTGGTGGGTAACTTATGGATGAGTACCCAACCGTCGGTGGCATTTCTCAGGAGGAATAGTGGGCCACTACAAGAGCAATGTTCGCGATCAGGTCTTCAACCTTTTCGAGGTTTTCGGCTTGGACCAGGTTCTCGGCGAGGGCACTTTCAGCGATATCGACGCCGACACCGCAACCGAGATGCTCGGTGAGGCAGCACGCCTCTGCGAGGGTCCGGTAGCCGACTCGTTCGTCGACGGCGACCGCAACCCGCCTGTGTTCCACCCGGACACCCACTCAGTGACGCTGCCGGAGCCCTTCAAGAAGTCCGTGCACGCCTACATCGAGGCCGGCTGGGACAAGATCGGCCTCATTGAGGAACTCGGCGGCATGCCTGCGCCGAGGGCACTGATGTGGGCGGTCAACGAGCACGTGCTCGGCGCGAACCCGGCGGTATGGATGTATGCTGGCGGCGCCG
>CAIOYU010000018.1 GCA_903862565.1 uncultured Actinomycetes bacterium
CAGACCCAGGGCGAGCGGGCCTGGATTCTGTTGGTGGCGTTGGCTTCCCGCTGGCGGCACCGCGGGGTCGGCAGTGCACTGCTGGCCGACCTTGAGCGGCGGCTGCGCTTGGCGGGAGTGCGCCGGATCTGCGCGGTGCTGCCCGACGGCGCGACGGGCGCCGAGGCGCTGGAGAACTCCGGCTATGCCCGCCGCGACCGGCTCGTCTACTACGAACTCCTGGAACACCTGGGTCCGGACCAGGCCAACCTGCTCGCCGAACTCGGCGGTCAGATGCTGCCCCCGGGACTGTGGAGCGACCTGGCCGGTATGGAGGACGAGAAGCAGATCATCGAACGCCGGATCGTCGACCCCCTGGCCCACCCCGACGTCGCCGAACGCTACGGCGTCCGCCCGCCGAAGGCCGTCATCCTCTTCGGGCCGCCCGGCACGGGGAAAACCAGTTTCGCCAAGGCGATCTCGTCGCGGCTGGGCTGGCCGTTCGTCGAACTCTTCCCGTCCCGGCTGGCGGCCACCGGCAACGGCGGGTTGGCGGCCTCATTGCGTGACGCCTTCGCCGACCTGGCCGACCTCGACGAACTCGTGCTCTTCATCGACGAGGTCGAGGAGATCGCCACCGCACGGGCCGGGGCGTCGACGGCCGAACTGGGCGTCACCAACGAACTTCTCAAACTCATCCCGGCCTTCCGCCAGCACGACAGCCGTCTGCTGGTGTGTGCCACCAACGCCGTGCATTCGTTGGACTCGGCGTTCCTGCGGCCGGGCCGGTTCGACTACGTCATCCCGGTAGGGCCGCCCGACCAACCGGCCCGCCGCGCGGTGTGGCAGCGCTACCTCGGGACGGCCAACGCGGGCGTCGACGTCGACCGATTGGTCACCGCCTCGGAACTGTTCACCCCGGCCGATATCGAGTTCGCCGCCCGCAAGGGCGCCCAGGCCGCCTTTGAGCGTGAGATGCGCGACAGGCGCGGCGAGCCCGCCACCACCGAGGACTATCTGACGGCAATCAGCCAAGTCCGGCCGACGCTGACCGCGGGCATGCTGGCCGAGTTCGACCGGGGCAAGGCGGACTTCGCCCGGGTATAGGCCGGAGTAACGTCGGGTTCATGCCGATCGCTCTCACCGACGACCACCGCGAACTCGGGGAGGTCGCCCGCTCCTTCCTGACCGCACAGAAGGCCCGCGGGGCGGCCCGCGAACTGCTCGACGCCGACTCCGAGACTCGCCCGGCGTTCTGGTCGGACCTGGCGGACCTGGGGTGGCTGGGGTTGCATGTCGACGAGGCCTACGGCGGGTCCGGGTTCGGGCTGCCCGAACTCGTGGTCGTCATCGACGAACTCGGCCGCGCGGTTGCTCCGGGCCCGTTCGTGCCGACGGTGGTGGTGTCGTCGGTTCTCGACGCCGTCGGCACCGACGAGCAGAAAGCCCGGCTGCTGCCCGGCCTGGTCGACGGAACCGTCACGGCCGCAGCGGGTTTCAGTAGCAACGTGACGCTGGCCGATGGCTGTGCGTCCGGCGACGCCGGCGTGGTGCTGGGGGCCGGATTGGCCGACCTGTTGCTGCTGGCAGCCGGCGACGACATGGTTCTGCTGGCCCGCAGCGCCGAGGGCGTCTCGGTGGAGGTGCCCAAGAACCTCGACCGCACGCGGCGGTCGGCGCAGGTGACACTGGACGGAGCCGCGGTCGTCGCGGTCCTGCCCGGTGCCCGCGCCGCCGCGCTGGCCCGGGCCCGCACGCTGTTCGCCGCCGAGGCCGTCGGCGGGGCGTCGGACTGCGTCGACGCCGCCGTCGAATATGCCAAGGTGCGTGAGCAGTTCGGCCGCACGATCGCCACCTTTCAGGCCGTCAAGCACCATTGCGCCAACATGCTGGTGGCCGCCGAGTCGGGGGTGGCCTGCGTGTGGGACGCCGCCCGCGCGGCGGGTGAGGATGAGCAGCAGTTCCAGTTGATCGCCGCCGCGGCCGCGACCCTGGCTTTCCCCGCCTATGTTCGCAACGCGGAGTGCAACATTCAGGTGCACGGCGGCATCGGCTTCACCTGGGAGCACGACGCACACCTGCACCTGCGCCGGGCGCTGACCGTGGCGGCGCTACTCGGCGGCGACGGGCCCGCCACCGATGTCTTCGACCTGACCGCCGACGGACTCAAACGGGCCAACAGCCTCGACCTGCCGCCGGAGGCCGAGGCCATGCGCGCCGAGATCCGCGCCGAGGCGCAGCGGATCGCAGCCCTGGAAGAGGCGGCCCAACTCGATGAGTTGATCGCCACCGGATACCTCATGCCGCACTGGCCAAAGCCGTGGGGCCGGGCCGCCGGCGCGGTGGAACAACTCCTGGTCGAGGAGGAGTTCGTCGCCGCCGGGGTCGCCAAGCCCGACTACGGCATCACCGGGTGGGTCATACTCACCCTCATTCAGCACGGAACACCTTGGCAGATAGAGCGATTCGTCGAGAAGGCGCTGCGCAAGGACGAGATCTGGTGCCAGTTGTTCTCCGAGCCGTCCGCGGGTTCCGACGCCGCCGCCGTGAAGACCCGGGCCACCCGGGTCGACGGCGGCTGGAAGATCAGCGGCCAGAAGGTGTGGACGTCCGGTGCGCACTACTGCCACCGCGGATTGGCCACCGTCCGAACCGATTTCGACGTGCCCAAGCACGCCGGCATCACCATGGTGATCCTGGATATGAAGGCCCCCGGTGTCGAGGTGCGGCCACTGCGCCAGATCACCGGCGGAAAAGAGTTCAACGAGGTCTTCTTCGACGACGTGTTCGTGCCCGACGAGGACGTCGTCGGTGAGCCCAACGCAGGGTGGACGGTGGCACGGGCCACCTTGGGCAACGAACGGGTGAGCATCGGTGGGGGAGCGGGCGGCATCGCGCCGGCATCGGCCTGGCTGCTGTACCTGGCCCAGACCCACGCCGACCGGATGGTCGGCGCCGCGCAGCGAGTCGGCCGTTTCCTGGCAGAGGACCAGGCGCTGCGATTGCTGAACCTGCGCCGGGCCGCCCGCAGCATCGAGGGTGCGGGTCCGGGCCCGGAGGGAAACATCACCAAACTCAAATTGGCCGAGCACTTTCAGGAACAGGGCGCCATCGCGGCCGGACTGCTGGGTCCGGAGATGGCACTGGACACCGACCAGGGTGCGCTCGCGGCGCGGGCCGCGATGGGTGCGCGAGGGATGGCCATCGCCGGCGGCACCTCGGAGATCGCCCGAAACCAGATCGCCGAACGCATTCTCGGCATGCCGCGCGATCCGCTGATCAAATAGGACCGGCCGGCCGCCACTAGTTCAAATAGGTCCGGCGGGCCGCCGCTAGGTCAAATAGGACCGGCTGGCCGCCACTAGGCTGAAGACCATGTCATACGTGGAGATCCGCGTGGCCGGTTCGCACACCGTGGCGCTTCCGCCCCAGCGCGCGACGGTGAATGCGACCGTGTCCTTCGACGGACCGGCCGCCGAACCGGTCTTCGCGGCCGCGGCCGATGTCGTGGCGAAAGTCAGCGTGTCGATCAAGGACCTGCACCATCCCAAGCGCGGGCCGGTTACCCGCTACGCCGTCGATCAGGTCCGGATGGGCTCACACCGGCCATGGAACGCGGACGGCGAGCAATTGCCGCTTGTCCATTCGGCCACGGTGTCGATCACGGCGACGTTCTCCGACTTCGACGAACTCGCGCGCTGGGTCGCCTGGTCGGCCGGCGTCGACGGCGTGACCGTCGGGTACGTCGACTGGGATCTCAACGACGCGGAGCGACGCAAGGTTGAGCGGACGGCCCGGCAGAAGGCGGTGCGTGATGCCGCACGGCGCGCCCAGGACTACGCCGACGCCCTCGGCCTCGGATCCGTACAGCCCCGTGCGGTCAACGATCCCGGACTGGGCAGTCCCGTGCAGCACAGAGTGATGATGGCCAAGGCCGTATCGGCACCGATGGACGGGTCGCCTCAGGTTTCGTTGCGGCCCGACGATGTCGCAATCACGGCTCAGGTCGAGGCGACGTTCGTGGTACGCGGAAGCGAGTGATTCGGCCCTCGCTGCCGATCGGCCCGACGGCGCGGATAATCGTGCGGGTGTCCGAGCCGAGCCGATGCGGGTGAGCGCGCGCGTCCTGCCGTCGGCTGGGTGGAGCAGCACCCTCAGATTGTTCGCGGTGGTGTTCCTGGGTTGCCTGGCCGGAGCGATTCTGTCGGTGAAGGCATTCGGCGCCTCCGAGTTGGGTCCGGCCTTTTTTCCGCCGGCGGGCGTGACCGTGGCCGCGATGCTACTCAGCCGGCGCTCGCAGTGGCCGGCAGTGATGGTCGCTGTGGCGCTGGCCGAGGTGGCCGTCGACCTGTCGATCGGCTTGGAGCACACCGCGATCGCGGGGTATGCGCTGGCCAACTCGATCGAACCGCTGGTCGGCGCGTCGGTGGTGCTGGCGCTCTGCAAAGGCGTACCGGATCTGCGCCGCCGGCGGGATCTGCTGCTCTACGTCGCAGGCGCCTGCCTGGTGGGTCCGGCCGTCGGCGGGGTGATCGGCGGAGGCACAGTCGCCGCGCACTTGGGGGCCTGGTGGCCCGGCGCGGCGCTGCGCTGGTTCGCCAGCGACGCCATCGGTGCGCTGGTGGTGGGGGCGCCGATCCTGCTCTGGCCCAAACAGGTGCACATTCTGCGGGAACGACCCGTGGAGGCCATCGGCATCCTCGGCACCGTCGCTGCACTGGCGTGGCTGGCACTCTGGACGGGGCTGTCGCCGTCATTGTTGATCCTGCCCGTGCTGGTGTGGGCCGCGCTGCGCCTCGACGTCCTCGGCGCCGCGCTGGCCGGCGCTGGTGTCGCCTTCGCCGCCAACCTGCGGGCGGCCTCGGGAATGGACTTGTTCGGGGGTATGAGCCTGTCGCCATCGGCCAGGCTGGCGCTGATCCAGGTGCTCATCGCGGTCAATGTGCTGATGGCCATGCTCATCGCCCAGGAGAGCGCGGCGCGGCGGGAAGCGGCACGGGGGCGGAACCTCGAGCGACAGGAGCGCCAGCGCCTGCAAAACGTAGCGCAGGTGCTGCATTCCGCGGCCCATCCGGCGGCCCCGGCCAATGTCCCAGGGGTGGACCACCGGGCGTTCTATCAACCGGCAGAGGGCGCGGAGGGCCTCGGTGGCGACTGGTACAGCATCCTTCCGCTGGAAGGGAACAAGACCTACCTTGCCGTCGGCGACGTCGTCGGGCATGGACTGACCGCGGTCGAGGACATGGCCCAGTTGCGCAGTGCCGGCAACGCCTACGCCCACCAGGGGTTGTCGCCTGCGCGCCAGCTCAGCGAACTGAGCCATTTTGCCGGCAAGGTGTGCCGGGGCGAGTTCGCCACGGCCATGGTCGCGGTTCTGGACCAGGACACCGGCGCGTTGTCCTACAGTTCCGCCGGTCACCCGCCTGCGCTGTTGCGCCGCGCGGACACCGGCGAGGTGGTCCGACTCGATGAGGCCAGCGGTCCGGTCCTCGGCCCGCTCGATGATGCCGCCTACCCCGAGGCGACGGTGATGGTCGGCTGCGGCGACATCGTGATCATTTATTCCGACGGACTGGTGGAACACCCCGGCCATGCCGTCGGTGCAGGCATCTCTCACCTCGAGCAGGTCGTCGCCGCCTGGCCGCCGGCGGCATTGCTCGACTGCGAAGCGTTGGCCGCCGACGTGGCTCCGTGGCCGCACCCTGACGATATCTGCCTGCTCGTCGTGCGGATCACAGCGGTAAAACCGCCAGATAGTTTGTTAATCTAAATTTCACGCCGGTAAGCTCGCATGGTGATCGTGCGAGAACAAGCGTCAAGTGACGCCGGCCTTCTCGCGGGGGGGTCCGGCACCGCTGGCCGGCGGCGGATGCAATTGCGGAGCGACGCGTACCGCGTTCTCGCGGTTTTCCTCGCGTTCGCGGGGTGCGCGGTGCTGTCCTGGGAGTCGTTCGGCTCCTGGGAAGGCCCGTCGTTCTTCTATCCCGCTGCCGGAGTCAGCGTCGCGGCCATGATGCTCAGCCGCCGTGCGCTCTGGCCCTGGTTCGCTGCGGCCGTCGTTGCAGCGGAAGTGCTGGTCGACACGGCCTACGGCAACCAGTTGTGGGTTTCGGCGGGATTTGCGGCCGCCAACGTTGTGGAGCCGATCATCGGGGCCTCCCTTGTGCTGGCCTGGTGCGGTGGCCGGCCCGATCTGCGCATACGCCGGGACTTCGCCGCGTTCATCGCCGGTGCCTGCCTGATCCCACCCATCTTCAGCGGCGTCATCGGTGGAACCGTGATTTCCCGAAACTATTCGTCCCCATGGCTGAGTGGGGCGTTGACGTGGTGGGCCGGCGATGCGCTCGGCATCCTGGTGATGGCATCACCGATCCTGCTGTGGAGCATCCAGTCCTCCGTGGTGCGGCAGCGTCCATGGGAGATGGCGGGCGTGCTGGCCGTCACCACCGCGCTCTCGATCGGCACGTTCTGGAGTGACATACCCCCGTCGATCCTGATCCTGCCCGTCCTGGCTTTTGCGGCGTTCCGGCTCAACATGCTCGGAGCGGCGATCGCTGGCGCCCTGGCAGCCTTCCTGGCCAACATCATGACCACGCACGGACACGGGTTGTTCGCCAGCACCGGCGCAACACCGGGGACCCAGGTGGCCCTCACCCAGGTCTACGTGGCGGTGATCGTGGTGGTCGCCCTGCTGATCGCCCAGGAGGCCGCGGCCCGCCAGAGTGCGCTGCGCGAACGGGAGATCGAACGCCGGGAGCGCATTCGCCTGGAGACGCTCTCGCGGCTGGCACATCAGCTGTCCGGGGCGTTGACCCCGGCTGACATCGGTGCCGCGCTGACGGACCAGGTGCTCAACGAGGCCGGGGCACAGGCGCTCAACCTGGGGCTGCTCAGTGCGGACGGCCAGACCCTGGAGTGGGTCACCCGATCCGGTTATCCGCCGTCGATGAACGACGGGTATGAAACCGGCATCGCGCTGAGCGAACGCTCCGTGGCCACCGACGTCGTCCGGTCCGGGATTCCGATCGAGTTCCACACCGCAGCGCACTATGCGGAGTCCTATCCCGGTCTGGCGCAGTGGCGACGACTCGCCGGTGCGGAGTCGGTTACGGGCTGGCCCCTGAGTGCAGGGGGAGAGCCCTTCGGCGCGCTCATTCTGGTGTGGTCGAAACCTCAGCCGCTGAACGAGGCCCAACGGGCCTACATCTCCGCGGTCGCCACCATGGTGAGCCAGGCACTGGTGCGCGCGCGGGTCTATGTGGACGAACACGCACGCGCGATGCTGCTGTATTCGGTGGCCCAGCCGGAGGCCAAGGTCGACGTCGTCGGACTTGAGTACAGCGCTCTGTACCGGCCTGCGGATGCCGCGAACGGCCTTGGTGGGGACTGGTTCAGCGTGATGGCGCTACCCTGCAGCCGGACCTACCTCGCCATCGGAGATGTCATGGGGCACGGCTTGAGCACCGTCGAGGACATGGCCGAGTTGCGCAGCACCGGCAACGCCTATGCGCACCAGGGACTGTCGGCCGCGCAAGTCCTCACCGACTTGAACTGCTTCGCGGTGAATCAGATCCGGGGCGAGTTCGCAAGCAACCTGGTCGTGATCTTCGATCCCGGCACTGACTCGCTGTCCTACAGTTCAGCCGGGCACCTTCCTGCGCTCCTACGCCGAGCGGAGACCGGTGCTGTGATCCGGCTGTCCGAGGCGTCTGGCCCGCTGCTGGGGCCGTTCGCCGACTCCGTCTACGAGCAGGCCGCCGTCCAGCTCAGTCCGGGCGATGTTCTGGTGATGTACACCGACGGTCTGGTGGAGCATCACGACGAGGATCTGCAGGCGGGAATCGCCCACCTCGAGGACGTCCTCGCCGCCTGGCCGCCGGAGGCCCTGCTCGACTGTGAGGCACTGGCCGAGAGCATTGCCCCGTCTCCGCGGTCCGACGATCTGTGCCTACTGATCGTCCGTTTCGGATTGGACACCGAACCAGAACCCGGATCCGAACCCGAACGCGACTGACACCGGGGTCGATAGGCTGCGGGGGTGGCCCGACAAGGGGGAGGTCGGATTTCGGCCGCGCCTCCGCATTCTCCGGTGGGTCGCGGCGCCGACCTGTGGGGCCGCTGGACTGGGCTTTTCGCGCTGGTGTTCCTCGGCTACGCGGCCGGTGCGGTGCTGTCGTGGCTGTCCTTCGGGTCGTCGGTGGGCCCGGCATTCTTCTTCCCCTCCGCGGGGGTCGCGGTTGCGACGATGCTGCTCACCCGACGTTCGTCGTGGCCGGCCATCCTCGCCGCTGTCGTCGCAGCCGAGGTGATCGTCGACCTCAGATACGGCAATCCGAAACCGGTTGCTTTCGGCTACGCGCTGGCCAACGTGATCGAACCCTTGGTCGGAGCCTCGCTGGTGCTGGCCTGGTGCAGAAGGGCGCCCGACTTGCGCGTCCGGCGCGACCTCCTGCTCTACGTGGTCGCGGTCTGCATGATCGGGCCGCTCTTCGGCGGTCTGATCGGGGGAAGCGTCAGCGCGCACTACCTCGGCGGGGGATCGGGTTGGCCCGGGGAGGTTATGCACTGGTGGGCCGGCGATGCGATCGGGGCGCTGGTGGTCGCCACGCCGATCCTGCTCTGGTCGCGCCAGTCCTACATCCTCCGGCGGCGGCCCGCCGAGACGGTGGGTGTGCTGCTGGCCTCGGCGGCACTCTCGGTCGCGGCGTTCCGGGCCCAGACCCCGCCGTCGATGCTGATGCTGCCGATCCTGGCTTGGGCGGCGCTGCGCCTGGACATGCTGGGTGCGTCGCTGGCCGGTGCGGTCATGGCGGTCCTGTCCAACGTGATGACCAGCAGGGGCTACGGGATGTTCGCGGACATGGATGTGTCCGCCCCGACCAAGCTGGCGATGATCCAGGTGTTCATCGGTGTCATCGTCGTGATCGCGCTGCTGATCGCCCAGGAGGCGGCCGCGCGGATGACGGCCGTCCGCGAACGGGAGGCCGAACGGCGGGAGCGACTGAGGCTGGAAACCCTTGCCCGGCTGTCTCACCAGCTCTCCGGTGCGCTGACGCCCGACGACATCGGCCAGGCGCTCACCGAACACGTGATCAACGACGCCGGAGCCCGGTCGTTGAACCTCGGGCTGCTCTCGCGTGACAGGCAGCGGCTCGAATGGGTCGTCATGGCGGGCCTGCCGCCGGCGGTGGTGTCGGAGTTCGGCGGCGGCCTGGACATGAGCGAGGCGACCGTCGCGGCCGACGCGGCCCGTACCGGCCAGCCCGTCCTGGTGCCCTCGGCCGCCGACTACGGACGCCGTTACGCCTCCTATGCCCGATGGCAGGAGATCACCGGGAGCCAGGCGGTGGTGGGCTGGCCGTTGACGTCGGGCGACACCCCGATCGGGGTCCTGGTCCTGGCCTGGGATGAGCCGCAGGCGCTGGACCCCGCGCAACTGGCCTATATCTCTGCGGTGGCCACCATCGTCAGCCAGGCCCTGATCCGCGCCCGCATCTACTCCGACGAGCACGCCCGCGCCGCGGTGCTGCAGGCCGCGGTTCTGCCGACCAACCCCGGTGCCACCCCGGGACTCGATGTGTGTGTCAGCTACGAACCCGCCGACGTCGGCGGCGGCGTCGGCGGCGACTGGTACGACGTCATGGCGCTGCCCAAGCAGCGCACCTACCTGTCGGTCGGGGACGTGGTCGGACACGGGCTTCCCGCCGTCGAGGACATGGCCCAGCTGCGTACGGCGGGTAGAGCCCTGGCCCATCAGGGTTTGCCCCCCGACCGGTTGCTTGCCGAACTCAACGGGTTCGCCCGGCATGTCAGTCACGGCAAGTTCGCGACCATGGCGGTGGCGGTCTACGACCCCGCCACCGGTGTGGTGAACTACGGCACCGCAGGACACCCGCCGCCCCTGCTGCGCCGCGCCGCCACCGGCGAGGTGATGCTGCTCTCCGATGCCCATGGACCGGTTCTAGGCCCGCTGGAAGAGGCCGGCTACAGCGGTGGGCAGGTGGACGTCGCTGTCGATGACGTCCTGGTCATGTACACCGACGGTCTGGTGGAGCGGCCGGGGACCGACGTCGACAGCGGGGTTGCGCACGCCCGGAGCATCGTCGCAGCCTGGGACCTCGGCGCGGCGCTGTCCGATGAGGTGGACCGCCTCCGCGAAACCCTGGCCCCGAGCCCGCGCGGGGATGACATCTGCATCGTTGCTGTGCGGTTCGCGGCGGAGGCCCCGGGCGGGCCCTGAGACGGGCCTTCCACATGGCCACGCCCCCAATGTCACATGGCCACGCCCCCCAATGTCATTAGGCTTTGCTGTCATTAGGCTTTGCGCCGATGCGGATCGGAGAAGGCGGGTTCGGTGCCGTCAAGGTCGCCGCCGTGGTCTTCGTCTGCTACGCGGCGGGATCGACGCTGTCCTGGGCGGCGTTCGGCGCGACGGTGGGTCCGGCGTTCTTCCCGCCTGCTGGGCTGACCGTGGCCGCCCTGCTGCTCAGCCGCCCGCGGATGTGGCCGGCCATCCTTGCCGCGACCGCACTGGCCGAGTTGCTCGTCGACCTCCGCTTCGGTGACTCGGTGTCGGAGGCCGCCGGTTTCGCCATCGCCAACTCGGTGGAGCCCCTGGTGGGCGCCTCCCTGACACGGTTCTGGTGCGGCGGACTGCCCGACCTTCGGCAGCGCAGACAACTGATGCTCTTCATCGCCGGTGCCTGTCTGGCGGGTCCAGTGGTCGGCGGACTGATCGGTGGGGCGAACATCGCCGTGCGGTACGGGGTCCCGTTCCCGACCGCGGTGTTGCACTGGGTCGCCGGCGATGCGATCGGCGTGTTCGTCGTGGGAGTTCCCATTCTGTTGTGGCCCAAACAGTTCCACGTCATCCGGTCCCGCCCGTGGGAGACGGGGGTAGTCCTCGCGATCGCCGCGACGGCCACCGTCGTTGTGGTCCGGGCGGAGATTCCGCCGGCGGTGCTGATCCTGCCCGTGCTGGCCTGGGCGGCGCTTCGCCTGGACATGCTGGGGGCGGCGCTGACCGGGACGGTGGTGGCCTTCGCCGCCAACATGATGACCATCTCGGGCGCCGGCCTGTTCCCCGCCCTTGACGCACCGGCCACCACCAAGCTGGACATGGCTCAGTTGTTCATCGCGGTGGTTGTGGTGACCGCGCTCCTCATCGCCCAGGAAGCCGCCGCCCGGACCAAGGCGGTGCAGGACCGCGATGTGGAGCGCCGGGAACGGATGCGACTGGAAACCCTGGCGCAACTGGCGCAACAACTTTCGGCAGCGCTGAACCCACGGGAGATCGGTGATGCCCTGGTCGCGCACGTGCTCAACGAATCCGGTGCCAAAGCGCTCAACCTCGGATTGATGACGCCGGACGGCAGACGCGTCGAATGGGTCGCCATGGCCGGCTATCCACCGTCGGTGCACACCACCTACGGCGGTGGCGTCGCCATCGAGGACCGCACCGTGGCCACCGATGCGGTGCGGTCCGGCCAGCCGGTGTTCATTCGTACTCCCGACGAGTACGAAGCCCGGTATTCCGCCGCGAAAGCCCGACTTCTGCACATCAGTGGTACCCAGTCGGTGGTCGGTTGGCCGCTGAAATCGGCGGATACCTCGATCGGGGTGCTGTTTATGGCCTGGCCGGAACTGCAGGCCTTCGACGCCGCGCAGTCGGCCTACGTCTCGGCGGTCGCGACGGTCGTCAGCCAGGCTCTGGTGCGGGCGCGCATCTACGAAGACGAGCAAGCCCGCGCGGCGGTGCTGCAGTCTGCGGTGTTGCCGGCGCTTTCGTCAGTGACCCCGGGGCTTGACGTCTGCGCGACCTACGAGCCGGCTGACTTCGCCCACGGTGTGGGTGGTGACTGGTACGACGTCATGGCTCTGCCGGACGGCCGAACCTACCTCGCCGTCGGGGACGTCGTCGGACACGGGTTGCCCGCCGTCGAGGACATGGCGCAGTTGCGTGCTGCGGGTCGGACGCTGGCGCACCTGGGCCTGCCTCCCGGTCCTTTTCTCGCCGAACTGAACGGACTGACCCGCGACCTCAGCAAGGGCAAGTTCGCGACCATGGCCATCGCCACCTTCGATCCCGTCGCCGGTTCGCTGTCCTACTGCCTGGCAGGCCATCCGCCACTTCTTCTGCGCCGCCGTAGCGGTGAGGTGTTACGGCTGTCCGACGCGCGCGGCCCGGCCCTGGGGCCGGTGCACGACGTCGGTTACGCCGAGGCCACCGTGGGCATCGAGTCAGGGGACATTCTGGTGATGTACACCGACGGTCTGGTCGAGCGCCGCGGCGACGGGATCGAGGCCGGGATTTCACGCGCCCAACTGGAGATTGGGGACTGGGATCTCAGCGCCGACCTCGGTCGGTGCGGCCGGGGTCTGCGGGAGAGCCTGGCGCCGCCTCCGCGCATCGACGACGTGTGCCTCGTCGTCGTGAGGTTCGGCGGTGACGGCGTTGTCTGCACGAACTGCTGAGAGACCTCAGGCGAGCAGGGTGTTCGCGTCGCCCTCGCGGACCACCGTCGCGCCGTCGCGCGACCATTCCGCCAGTGCGGGCAGGACCGGCGCTCCGGCATAGAGAACGACGGCGGCCATCGACCCGACAGGGATCGCGTCGGCGACAGCGTCGAGGGCGGACTGGCCGAGCAGTCGGGCGTCGGCCGCGTCGTACCCGGCCAGGGCGGGATCGACCCGGCTGGCCGGAACCGTGCTCGGGATGCCCTGAATCGAGTGGATGAACTCGACGTCGGCGATGCGCAGGGGGCCGCTCTCGGCGAGAGCAGTCAACCGGTCGAAGCCGGCCAGGATCTGATCGGGGTCGGTGAATCCCACCACGATGTAGCTGGTGTCGTCTGACATTGAGGCTTCCTCTCTTATCTTTGCTTCGCCGCGAAGTCGCGTAACCACGTGAACCAGGCGGCCATTCCCTCGCCGGTGCGGGCGCTGACCGGCAGGATGGTCGCTGTTGGATTCACTTGCCGCACATGGGCGATGTAGGTGTCCACGTCGGCATCAAGATGCGGCACCAGGTCGATCTTGTTGAGCAGCACAACATCCACCGACCGGAACATCACCGGGTACTTCAGCGGCTTGTCCTCGCCCTCGGTCACCGAGTACACCATGGCCTTGGCGTGCTCACCGACGTCGAACTCGGCCGGGCACACCAGGTTCCCGACGTTCTCGACGATCACCAGGTCCAGGGCGGACAGGTCCAGGCCGTGCAGTGCCCGGTGCACCATCGGCGCGTCCAGGTGGCATTCGCCGCCGAACCCGTTGCTGGTGTTCAACAGGGAAATCTGCGCGCCGCGGCCACCGAGTTTCGCGGCGTCGAGGTCGGTGGCGATATCGCCCTCGATCACGCCGACGGCCAGTTCCCCGGCCATGGCGTCGAGTGTGGCTGCCAGCACCGTCGTCTTGCCGGATCCGGGTGAGCTCATCAGGTTCAGAGCGCGGATCCCGTTGTCCTCGAAAGCTTTCCGGTTCCCCGCCGCCCGGTTGTCGTTCTCGGCGAAGATCGACTCCAGGACCTCGATGCGTTCGGTGCCGGTCGCGTAGCCGCTGTGATCACCGTGGTCGTGGTCGTGGTCGTGGCCGTGGCCGTGGTCGTGGTCGTGGTCGTGGTCGCCGTGGTCATGGCTGTGGGTTGTGCCGTCGTCATGGCGGTGGAATCGACCCATGGGACAACCTTTCTTTCAGAACAAGCAGATCGTTTCAGGACACGTCGACCGAGGTGACGAGGAACTCCTCGCCCGCCACCACTTCGACGTCAGCACTCTGGCATTGCGGGCAGCACACCGACCATCGGGACTCGATGTCGGACCGCTGCCCGCAACCGCGGCATCGCACCGCGGCGGGGACCAACTCCAGTTCCAGTTCCGCCTCGGGCATGTCCTGATGTTCGCGGACCAGGCTCCAGCAGAACGTCAGAGTCTCCGGAACCACCTGGCGCAAGGCCCCGACCTGAAGCCGCACGACATCGACGCGGCGCCCTGCGGCGTGGGGCTTGACCACCCCGGCAATCGCCTGGCACAGCGACAATTCATGCACTGCCAGAAGGTTACGCCAAAGCACGCAGCCGCCCCGTTATGATCCCGCGATGGGGGCTGAACAGGACATGTCGCGACCGGGCAGTCGCGCCATCGTGCTGTTCGCGGTGGTATTCGTGGCCTATGTCGTCGGTGCGGTCGCCTCCGCACTGGCCTTCGGTTCGACGACGGCCTCGGCCTTCTTTCCGCCCGGCGGAATCACCGTGGCCGCGCTACTGCTCACCCGCCGCCGGCGGTGGCCGGTGATCGTTGCGGCGCTCGTCGCGGCGGAACTCCTGGTGGACCGGTACAGCGGGCTGAACTGGGGTATCGCGGGCGGCTTCGCGCTGGGCAATGCGGCGGAAGCCCTCGTCGGGGCGGCACTGGTCCGAGCCTGCTGCGGTGGGATCCCGGACCTGCGCCGACGCCGGGACCTGACCATCTACGTGCTGGGGGCGGCCGGTGTCGGCGCACTGTGCGGTGGTCTGATCGGCG
>CAIOYU010000019.1 GCA_903862565.1 uncultured Actinomycetes bacterium
AAGTCCCTCGGCATCGAGGAGTTTGCGAAGCCGCTCAATGCGCTCCAGCAGCTCACCGAGGCCGACAGCGCGGATCTCGCTGAGCCGCAACGCAAATGAGCCCTGCCGAGTGTTGAACTGCGGCTTTCCGCACACGATCACCTGCACGCCCTCGGTGAGCTTCACCGGCGCGGAATACACCAATGCACTGCTGCAGTTCACCCGCAGCGACATGTCGGCGGCGGGATCACGCAGCACCATGTACGCGGTCGACCCGTGGACCTTGATCTCGGTCAGTTGGCCCTCGACCCACACGGTCCCGAGCCTGTCGATCCAGCCCTGGATTCGGATGGCGACCGAGCGGACCGGGAGCGGGTTCTCCGCGGAACTCCGCGCGCCACCGGCCGCGGCGGTCACTTGGCGGTCGCGCGGGTGATCCTGTTGGCCAAGAGAGTCTGGAACGGGGCACGGGCCTTGCCGGCCTCCTCGTAGGCCAGCAATGCCTTGAGGTCGGCAACGCTGAGCGACGTCATCCGGGCGCGCAGTTGCGCCAGTGTCAACGACCCGTAGTCCAATTCCTCCGCGATGGGTGGCGCGGTCACCTCGGGCTTGACTGCGGTCTCGCCGTTGGGCTCGGCCTTTGAACCGGCCTTTGCGCCGGGTTTGACGTCCTGGGCCTCGGTCACCGAGTACAGGGCGAACCGTCCCTCGGTGCGGCGGTCGCCGTTGGCGCTGGTTTCCGGGGTTTTCTGGTCCGACAGATCCTCGTCGAAGGTGGCCCAGTCGGGCTGCTCCTCCTTGGCCGGGAAAATGGTCTCCAGCGTGGCGTCGCCCTTGATCACCAGGCTGGCCAGATCCTGCTGCACCTTCATCACCAGGTGAGCGACGTTGCTGGCCATCGTCATCGGGTACATCAGGATGGTCTGGGGCAGCTTGCGGGTTTCCTCGAATGCGGTGACGGCGGCGCCGACCAGCAGACGAACCCCATATGGTGCTGTTGCCATGCGATCAGACTACGGCGGGCCCGGCCTGGCCGTGGAGAACGTAGGCTGATTCCATGCCGCCAACCGTCAATATGGGGATGCCCGGTGCCGCTGGTCCGGCCGCACGCCGGGGTGAGAAGCGTGTCCTTCTGGCCGAGCCGCGCGGGTACTGCGCCGGCGTCGACCGAGCCGTCGAGACCGTCGAGCGCGCTCTGGAGAAACACGGCGCTCCGGTGTACGTCCGCCACGAGATCGTGCACAACCGGCACGTCGTCGAGACGCTGGCCAAACAGGGCGCGGTCTTCGTCGACGAGACCGACGAGGTTCCCGAGGGCGCCACGGTGGTCTTCTCCGCCCATGGTGTGGCCCCGACCGTGCATGAGTCCGCCGCGGCCCGCAAGCTCCAGGTCATCGACGCGACCTGCCCGCTGGTGACCAAGGTGCACAACGAGGTCAAGCGGTTCGCGCGGGAGGATTACGACATCCTGCTCATCGGCCACGAAGGGCACGAAGAGGTTGTCGGAACCGCCGGCGAGGCCCCCGACCACGTTCAGCTGGTCGACGGACCCGACGGCGTCGACGCCGTCACCGTCCGCGACGAGAGCAAGGTGATCTGGCTCTCGCAGACCACGCTCAGCGTCGACGAGACCATGGAAACCGTGCAGCGCCTTCGTGAGCGCTTTCCCACGCTGCAGGACCCGCCGAGTGATGACATCTGCTACGCCACCCAGAACCGCCAGGCGGCCGTCAAGGCCATGGCTCCGGAATGCGGTCTGGTGATTGTGGTGGGGTCCCGGAACTCGTCGAACTCGGTGCGTCTGGTCGAGGTGGCACTCGGCGCCGGCTCTGATGCCGCCCACCTTGTGGACTACGCCGAAGACGTCGACCCGAAGTGGCTTGACGGCGTCACGACGGTCGGGGTGACCTCCGGCGCCTCGGTCCCCGAAGTGCTGGTGCGTGGCGTCCTTGAGCGGCTGGCCGAGTTCGGCTTCGACACCGTGCAATCGGTGACGACTGCGAACGAGACGACGGTGTTCGCCCTGCCGCGCGAGATCCGCCCGGCACGCTCTGCGGGCCCCCGCGGAAGCTCGGCCTAGCGCCGGTTGTCCTCCTGGAAGTCCCGGTCCGCGCTGCGGTAGCGCACCCGGGATACCGGATGGTGTGTGCCGGTCGGCTGACCCGGGTAGCCACCGCGAGGGTCGGCCACGGGATCGGAGGCGTGGTTCGGCGGGCGTCGCCTGGGAGCTTCCGGCGGGGGCGGGTAGCCCGGGTAGCGAGGGACATCCGGACGTGGGGGGTACGCAGGTTCGGCCCGCCCGGTCCGGGTCGGCCGGGCGTGTCGAGGAGCGTCGCGCGGGTCCCGGGGGCCGCCGGGGTATTCGCGGCGGAGGTCGCGCGGAACGTCGCGTGGCTCGTAACCGGGCGGGCCCGACCGCGATCCCGCCTGTCGCGGGTCGCGCCTTGGCGGTGGGGGAAGCGGCATTGCCCGTGAGCCGGCATCGGAGCCTGGGCCGGGCCGCCGCCGTGGAGGCGGGGCGTCGACGTCGCGTGGGGAGCGACGTGGGGGTTCGCGCCGGGTCCGCGGCGGCATCTCGTCCTCGCGAGTCGGCCGGCTGTGACGACCACGGCTCGGGGCGGGCCGTTCCTGGCGTGCGGGACGTTGGCGTCCGGAGGTCCGCGGGTCGGGACGTTTCGTGCGACTGGCATGGCGTGCCTTGATGGGGCGGCCCTCGTCGTCTTCAGAGCCGGTGCCGGCCAGCGCCGCGGTGATCCGCGCACCGAACCCGGGGCGGGCCTTCGACCTGGCGGTCCGAGTTCTCGG
The DNA here is from genome assembly GCA_903862565.1 of uncultured Actinomycetes bacterium. GTDB lineage: Bacteria > Actinomycetota > Actinomycetes > Mycobacteriales > Mycobacteriaceae > Mycobacterium. The sequence goes on from CAIOYU010000019.1 coordinate 2,785, forward strand.
GCGGGCGGCGGCGTCGTCCTGGGCCACCGGTACGGGGTGGGACATGGCGACGTACCAGCGAACGAGACCCACCAGCAGGGCCGCCGCCGTGGTGAACAGCATCAGCGGGAAACGCTCGATCAGGGGGTAGCCGCAGGTGATGAGGCCGTCTTTGAGACCGTTGAACGACCCGCTGTGAAACAGGTAGTAGGCCAACGGGATAGCCACGAAAAGCAGCAGCGGCGGCTGGACCACCGCAGTGAAAAGCGAGGATTGGCGCACGGCCAGCGCTGCGGCGACACAACTCACTGCGAAGCAGCCAGCGAACACTGCGCCGAGTTCCTTGTGTCCGGCGCCCGCCTCGATCGCGATGCCCAGCAGGGTGCCGGTCACCGCGATCACAACAGCGGCCCACCCGGGCACGCCGGCGATACTCGTGACAGCGGATCGTCGATCAGGCGGGATCGCCAATCTGGATTGCTGCGCTGGCACCCCTAGACCGTACCGGCTTGACCTGCGAACGGGCTGTAGCGCTCGAGGTTTGGTTCGCGGGGGTCGGGTCCTAGACTCTTGACCCTGTGAGCCTTAGCCTCGGAATCGTCGGCCTGCCCAACGTCGGGAAATCGACCTTGTTCAACGCGTTGACCCATAACAACGTGCTGGCCGCGAACTACCCGTTCGCCACCATCGAGCCCAACGAAGGCGTGGTCCCGCTGCCAGACCCGCGGCTGGGCCGGTTGGCCGAAATGTTCGGCTCGGAGCGCATATTGCCTGCTCCGGTGACGTTCGTCGACATCGCCGGCATCGTCAAGGGCGCCTCCGAAGGTGCTGGGCTCGGCAACAAGTTCCTCGCCAACATCCGCGAGTGTGACGCGATCTGCCAGGTGGTCCGTGTCTTCGCCGACGACGACGTCGTGCACGTCGACGGAAAGGTAGACCCCCGTTCGGACATCGAGGTGATCGAAACCGAACTGATCCTGGCGGATATGCAGACCCTCGAGAAGGCTGTGCCGCGACTGGAAAAAGAGGCCCGAAACAACAAGGACCGCAAGGCTGTTCACGATGCCGCGGTGGCTGCACAGACACTTCTCAACGCGGGTACTACGTTGTTTGCTGCGGGAGGCAAGGTTGACGCGTCACTACTGCATGAGCTGAACCTGTTGACTACCAAGCCTTTCCTGTATGTGTTCAACTGTGACGAGTCCGTGCTCACCGATGCCGACCGGATCGCGGAACTGCGGGCCATGGTTGCGCCCGCCGACGCGGTGTTTCTCGACGCGAAGATCGAGGCCGAACTGCAGGAACTCGACGACGAGTCCGCGGCCGAACTGCTGGAGTCGATCGGGCAGACCGAACGAGGTCTGGACGCCCTGGCGCGCGCCGGCTTCCACACCCTCAAACTGCAGACCTACCTGACCGCCGGCCCCAAAGAGGCCCGTGCCTGGACGATCCACCAGGGTGACACGGCCCCCAAGGCCGCAGGCGTCATTCATACCGACTTCGAGAAGGGCTTCATCAAGGCCGAGGTGGTGTCATTCGCCGACTTGGACGAAGCCGGGTCCATGGCCGCCGCCAA
>CAIOYU010000020.1 GCA_903862565.1 uncultured Actinomycetes bacterium
GGCCGAGGCCTCGGACAGATTCGACAGCAGGGCGTCGGTACCCACCTCGACGCCGTTGGCCCGAACGTGTGCCACCGGGCGCAGCGGGTCCACCGAACGAACGGGGTCGATCTCCAATGTCGAGGCGTCGAGCACCGCCCACTCCACTCCGCTTTCGATGGCCACGGGCAGCACCAGCAGGGAGGCCTGGGCGGCCGACGGGACCGACCGGGCCTCACCGCGGATCACGAGGGTGCCGCCGTGGCGGGTGGCGGTCAGGTCGGACTCCAACGCGAACGCGGCGATGGTCTCCCCGGACGCCAGTGCCGTGAGCACCCCCGCGCGGGGATCGTTCGCCGAGATCAACGCGCTGGCGATCGCCGACGGCACGAACGCCCCGGGCGCCGCCGCATACCCGAACTGGGCGATCACGATGGCCAGTTCCAGCAGGCCGGCGCCCTGCCCGTCGACCTCCTCTGCCAGGTGCAGGGCCTGCAGACCCTGGTCGGCGGCGGCCTTCCAATAGCGGGGCGGATTCTCGGGCGGCGTTTCCAACGCGGCGTGCAGTACCTCCGACGGCACCGCGCGGTCGAGAAGGGACTGCACCGACTTTGCGAGGTCGATGTGCTCCGGAGTGATCGCGATGGGCATGCTGACCGCCTTCCCTGACTAACCGGTGGGTTGGGACAGAGGGTACTCGTCGTCCGCCGTCGTCCCGTCGGGCTCCGGTGTGGCGCGCAGGGCGACGACGAGGCCGGCTCCGATCACCATCACGATGCCGACGGCCCACATCCCGGACCTGTTGCTGCCGGTGAGATCCTCCAGTGCCCCGGTCACGTACGGGGCGGCGAACCCGCCCAGGTTGCCGACGGAATTGATCAGGCCGATACCGCCCGCCGCCGCGGCACCGGTGAGGAACCGCGACGGCAGGGCCCAGAAGACCGGCAGTGCGCTGAAGATGCCGATCGCGGCGAGGATCACCGGAACCATCACGGCGATGGGATTGCCCAGGTACAGCGCGATGGGGATGGCCAAGCCGCCCAACAGAAGCGGGATCGCCACGTGCCAGACGTGCTCGCGGGTGCGGTCGGCGTGCCGCGACCACAGGAACATCGCGACCGCGCCGAATGCGTAGGGGATCGCGGTGATGAGGCCCACCTGGACCAGTGACAGTTGGATCGAGAAGGTCTTCTTGAAGCCGGCGACGATCGACGGCAGGAAGAAGGCCAGGGCGTAGAGGCCGTAGGCGATCCCGAAGTAGACGAGCGACAACGCCCAGACCCGCGGGCTGGTCAGCGTCCTGCGGAGCGGGTAGTGATACGTGCGGCTGAGATGGCGGTGCTCGGCATCGAGGGTGTCGATCAGCCATTGCCGCTCTTCGGCCTGCAGCCAGTGCGCGTCGGCGGGGCGGTCGGTCAGGTAGAACCAGCAGACGACGCCGAGGATCACCGCGGGTAGGCCGACGCAGATCATCATGACCCGCCAGCCGTCCAGTCCCCAGACCCCGTGCCCGGCTTGAATCAGCCAGGCCGCCAACGGGGTTCCGAAGGCCGAGGCGATCGGGATGGCCAGCATGAACACCCCGACGACACGGGCCCGGTAGGCGGCCGGGAACCACTGGCTCAGATAGAACACCACGCCCGGGAACAGTCCCGCCTCGGCGACGCCCAGCAGGAAGCGAAGAACGAGCAGCGTATGCGCATTGGGGGCGAACGCGATTGCCACCGCCACGATGCCCCAGGAGACGGCGATGCGGGCCAGCCACCGGCGGGCGCCGAAGCGCACCAGAGCGAGGTTCGACGGCACCTCCACCAGGAGGTAGCCGATGAAGAAGATGCCCGAAGCCAGGCCGAACATTGTGGCCGACAACTGCAGATCGGCGCTGACTTCGGCCTTGGCGATGCCGAGGTTGGTGCGGTCGAGGTAGTTGACGAAATACAGCGCCATCAGCAACGGCACCAGTCGTACGGTGAGGCGGCGCAGGGTGCGCCGTTCGAGGTCCGTGGCTCCTGTGCCCGTGCTGTCAATCCCCGAGTCGGACATCCTGCCTCCCGTTCACGACATTGGCCAGATCCTGTCCGTCCTGCAATCTCCGGCAGTTGTCCACCGCCACAGCCAGATACCGGCGCATGGTGTCCCGGGTGTACCAGACGACGTGGGGGGTCACCACGACGTTCGCCAAGTGCAGCAGTGGATTGTCGGGGTTCACCGGTTCGACGGCGAACACGTCCAACCCTGCGGCGGCGAGGTGGCCGGACTCCAGCGCCGCGACGAGAGCGGGTTCGTCGACGACCGCCCCGCGGGAGGTGTTGACCAGGAACGCGCCCGGCTGCATCAGGGCCAACGCCGCCGCATCGATCAGGTTCCCGGTCTGCGGGGTCAGCGGCAGATGCAGGCTGACGATGTCACTGGCCGCCAGCAGTTCGTTCAACGGCCGCCAGTCCGGCGAGCCGTCGTCGGCGGTGCTGGTGTGAAGAACTCGCGCGCCCATCGCGGCGACGATGCTCTCCACCCGTCGGGCGATGTTGCCGTAACCCACCAGGCCGACGGTGCAGCAGCCGATGTCGCGGACGGTCTCGCCGAGGGTGGCGTCGGTGGGCCAACCGCGGCCCGCGCGCGTCTCCCTGTCCAGTTCGAGCAGTCGGCGCATGGCGGCCAGCATCAACAGCACCGTGCCTTCCGCGGCCGACGGTGCATTCGCGCCCGGCATGTTGGCCACCGCGACGCCCAGTTCGGTCGCGGTGTCGACGTCGATGGTGTTGACGCCCGCTCCCAGTTTGTGCACCAGGCGAAGCCGGGTACCCCGAACCAGATCCTCCCCGGACAGCGGCCGCAGGACGTGCCACAGCACGTCTGCCCCGGGCAACTCGCGGTGCAGTGTCGCGTCGTCGTCCTCGTGGCACCACCGGATGTCTAGCCAGTCCGATTCGGGCTCAACGATTCCCAGCACCGTATCGGTGGGCAGGAAATGCGCCAGAACTCTCACCATCGCCGGCCGGTCCGTACTGCGAACTCGCGGGCCGCGGCAGAGGTCATGGCAGTAGACGATATTCCGACTTGCCATCGGCTCCTACAATTCGGCCATGATCAAGCCGGACCACCCCAACCGTGAGTTCGAACTCGGCGGTATCAACCACGTCGCGCTGGTTTGCTCGGACATGCAACGGACCGTCGACTTCTACTCCGGTGTGCTGGGCATGCCGCTGATCAAGTCGCTGGACCTCCCCGACGGCATGGGGCAGCATTTCTTCTTCGACGCGGGCAACGGCGACTGCGTGGCGTTCTTCTGGTTCACCGCCGCGCCCGACGGCGAAGCGGGCGAGACCGTCCCGACCGCGCTTCCGGGTGTCGGCGACATCATCACCGCCGTCGGTTCGATGAACCACCTCGCGTTCCACGTGCCGCCCGAGAAGTTCGACGACTACCGGCAGCGCCTGATCGACAAAGGAGTGGAGGTGGGTCCGGTGCTCAACCACGACGACAGCCCCACCCAGGTTGCCGCGACGCTGTACCCCGGGGTCTACATCCGCTCGTTCTACTTCACCGACCCCGACGGGATTCTCCTCGAATTCGCCTGCTGGACGAAGGAATTCACTGATTCCGACAACAAGGCCGTGGCCAGGACGTCGGCCGACCGGCACCCGCGCGCGCACGTGTCCTCCTAGCGCTGGGGTTACTCCCGGAACAGGCGGGACTCCCCGAAGGCATCGACGATCGCACTGAGTCGGTCGACGAGTTCGCCCGTCGTCAGTCGCAGATCGCCGGCCAGCCAGGCGCTGATGGTCTGGGTGACCCCGCCGACCACGAAATAGGCGAAGGCTTTGGTGCGCTCGTCGGCGGGCCGCCGTGTCAGGGCCTCCACGTGCTGGCCGGCCAGCATCACGAACAGGGATTCGGTCTCGCGGCGCTTTCGGATCACCGCGGAGTTGGACACCTCGGCGCCGAAGATCAGCCGCCCGATGCGCGGGTCGGCCTCGATTGTCGCGACGATGTTGGTGATCCCGGCCCGGGTCTGCTCGCTGACGGGGGCGGCGGCCACGGCAGCCTGCGTGGTGGCGGCCAGCTCCGCGATCACCCAGTCGAACACCGCTTCGGTGAACTGGTCCTTGCCGGTGAATCCCTCGTAGAAGTACCGGGTGGCCAGGGCGGCTTCCTGGCAGATGGCACGAACCGTCAAGGCGGCAGGGTCGAGGTCGCCGCCGAGCAGCTGAATCCCGGCCCGCAGCAGCCTGTTACGCCGATCCGACAACCGATCGGCGGCGTCGACGCCGGCGTACGGCCGAGCCTGTGTCACCGAGCCATCTTGACACTGCGCCGTGGTTGGCACAATATCGGGAAACGCACGTTGTCAGATTTGAGGAGTCGCGATGCCCGCGCCCGTCAGCTTGGCCGACCGCCCCGTCAGTGAGTCCGCCGGCCCTCGTGCGGCCCCCGGGCTTCTGCAGCGGCTGACCCGGCGCGGCACGTTCGAGGACGGCATCCCCGGGATCGCTCTGCTGGCCGGACCGGCCAACGTGATCATGCAACTCGGCCTTCCCGGGGTGGGGTACGGCGTCATGGAGAGCCGTGTCGAGAGCGGCCGCATCGACCGTCACCCGATCAAGCGCGCGCGGACCACCTTCACCTACCTGGCTGTCGCCAGTCGCGGCACGCCCGAGCAGCAGAAGGCCTACCGCAAGGCCGTCACCGGCGCGCACGCCCAGGTTCGCTCCACCGAGGAGAGTCCGGTGAAGTACAACGCCCTGGACCCCGATCTGCAGTTGTGGGTTGCGGCCTGCCTCTACAAGGGCGGGGTTGACGTCCGCCGGATGTTCATCGGCGAGATGGATGACGAGACCGCCGACCAGCACTACCGCGACAGCATGGCGCTGGGCACGATGCTGCAGATGCGACCGGAGATGTGGCCGGCCGACCGCGCGGCCTTCGACAAGTACTGGGATTCCCAACTCGACAACATCCACATCGATGACGCCATCCGGGAGTTCCTCCACCCGATCGCGGTGGCCAGGATGAAAGGCCTGCAGTTGCCGGCCCCGCTGCAGAACATCAACGAGGGCCTGGCTCTGCTGATCACCACCGGCTTTCTGCCGCAGCGGTTCCGGGACGAGATGAAACTGGACTGGAACCGCGCCAAACAGCGTGAGTTCGACGCGCTGATGACCGCCATCAAGATGGGCAACACCGTCGCACCGTCGTTCGTGCGCAATTTCCCCTTCAATGTCCTTCTTCATGATGTCAATTGGCGGATGCGCACCGGTCGGCCGCTGGTCTAACGTTTCCGATCGTGCGTAGCGACAACGACAGCTGGGACATCACCACCAGCGTGGGATCCACCGCCCTTTTCGTCGCGGCCGCGCGGGCACTGGAGGCGCAGAAGCCCGACCCGCTGGCCGTCGATCCCTACGCCGAGGTGTTCTGTCGTGCAGTCGGCGGGCCGTGGGCGGCGCTGCTCGACGGTGGAATGGCCGGTCACCCGTTGCAGACCGCGGAGTTCGGTGCGCACTTCGTGACCTACCAGGGTGCCCGCACTCGCTACTTCGACCGTTACTTCCGGTCCGCCGCCGAGGCCGGAGTGCGCCAAATCGTTCTGCTGGCAGCCGGTTTGGACTCGCGGGCCTACCGCCTGGACTGGCCCGCGGGAACGACGGTGTTCGAACTGGACCAGCCCAAGGTCTTGGACTTCAAGCGCCAAGCCCTCCACGGGCAGGCACCCGGGGTCGAGCGTCGCGAGGTGGCCATCGACCTGCGCGAGGATTGGCAGTCTGCGCTGCGCGCCAACGGTTTCCGTGACGACGAACCCTCGGCGTGGGTCGCGGAGGGCCTGCTGATCTACCTGCCCGCCACGGCGCAGGAGCAGTTGTTCACCGGCATCGACGCGCTGTCCTGCCCCGGTAGCCGTCTTGCGCTCGAGGAGGGCCGGCCGATGGACATGGACGCCTTCAAGGCCAAGGTCGAGCAAGCCAAGGTCGAGCAAGCCAAGGTCGAGGGAGCCAAGGTCGAGGGAGCCAAGGCCGTCGGGGACATGCGCGGACAGTTCTGGCAGATGGTCTACAACGAGCAGTGTGCGCCTGCGGCGCAATGGTTTTCCCAGCGTGGCTGGACCGTGGAGGCGACGGCGCTGACGGATTACCTGACGGCTGTGGACCGGCCGTTGGCGGCCGTCGAGCCCGAAGTCGTCAACATGATCACGAGCATCACGCTGGTGAGTGCGGTGAAGGGGTAGCCGGGCCGAAAGCCGAAAGGGGGGCTAACCTTCTAATAACTTTTCAGGATCAAGGAGCGCGGCGTGGCAGCGGGCACACGATTGGGTCGTCCGTCACTGATGGCGCAACGGCGAAGTCAGATTCTCGATGCGTTCATTCGGCTGCTGGCGCGGCAGGGCCTTGAGCGCACCACGCTCGATGACATCGCAGCCGAAGCCGATATTCAGCGTGCTGCCCTGCGCCACTTCGTCGGCAACCGCCAGTCGCTGATCGGCGCGGCAATCACCGAACTGGCAGATCGCCACGTTGACCGAATCCGGAACGGACTCCGCGGGACCGCCGGGGTCGACGAGCTGATCGCAATGGTGTTCAGCGCCTCCTGGCGGGAAGCGAACAGTGTCGACGATCGCGCCTTTCATGCTCTGGCCGGGGATGCCGCCCACGATGCGACAGTCGCCGAGCAGGTACACCGCGCCTATGAGACGTTCGTGGGGGAGGTTCAAGCGGTTCTGCGCCGGGACTTTCCGAAGGCGCCGGCGTCCCGGATTCGTGAGATCGCGTACGTCCTGGTTTGTCTGGCCGAGCAGAATAAGGCGATGCAGCAGTTGGGGTTCGCCGATTCACTAGGGCGGGCCGCGACCAGGGCCGCCCGCTCGCTGGTCCGTGATCTGCAGCCCTGAGTCGGTCAGTCGAACATCAGGGGCCGCAGGAAGCGGTTGGTCCGGCGTAGGTACTCCGGCTGGCTCACGTGCAGGACGTGGTTGCCCGGAAACCAGTGCAATGCGCAGCGATCCCAGTGCTTCCACAAGGCCTCGGCGTGACTCGGCGGCGCCAGTCGGTCGCCCAATCCGGTGATGATCAACCTGCGGTCTTTCGGCACCAGGGGCTGGTAGTTGAGCGGCGAGTGGTAGGCGAACCCCGCGTAGGCCTCTTCGCGACTCATCCCCCCGAACGTTCGGGCCAGTTGGACCACCATGCTGGCCGGCCACCACTCGTCGAACGCCGACTCCGGGGTCACCAGTGGCACGTTGGGGATCACCGCCTCGAGGCGGTCATCGACACTGGACACCAAAGCCGAGGTGTACCCGCCCAGCGAGATCCCGGTCAGGGCGGTGCGCTCGACGCCCTCGTGCCCCAACCAGTTCAGGATGGTCCGGAAGTCCCAGACGGCCTGCCCCATGGCCTCGGCGAACCCCGTCATCCCGCCGGCGAAGTAGCCGTATCCGCTGAACGGGGAGAGCCGTTCGGCCCGGCGGCCATGGAAAGGCAGCGTGTAGAGCAGCACGTCGTAGCCGGACTTGTAGAACCAGGGCAGTGAGAAGAACAGACCGTTGACCAGATACGGCGAGCCCATGAAGCCGTGTATGACGCACAGGGTGGGACGTGGGCTGTCGTCATGTCGCCAGTGCTGGAAGCGCACGATGTTGTTGCGCCGGAAGCCTTTCCACTGCTCGCGCATCGCCGGGTTGATCGGCTCGAACGTGCTGGGGAACGAGTTGTTGTGCACCTTGCCGTGGGCGATGTACTCGGCGATCGGGTTGGCCGTCCGGGACGAGACCTGGGGGATGGTCTGCGGGGCGGGAAACGAGAGAGCGGGATCCTTGCGGCTGGCCAGGTCGGCGTAGAAGGCGATGTTCGCGCGTTCCTGCTTGGAACCCGAAGGCCGCAGCGCCGTGCCGATGACCGTGGGGGCGACCGCGGCACCCACCATGCTCGAGATTGCGGTGCGCAGTCCGATATCGGCGGCCGCCGAGGCATCGACCACGATGCGCTGCAGGAGCGTCAGCTCCGAGCGGTCCGGAAGACCGGAGGACCCGGCGTCGGCGCCGGGGACATCGGGCAGCGGGATTGGCAGCTCAACTTCGGTGCTCATCGACGTCCAGCCTTTCCGGGCGCCTCCGCTGAAGGCGCGCCCTTCGCCCCGCCGCAATGCTAGCCGGGCTAACAAGTCGGTGGGGGGTTTGCTGGACCTGCGAATGTGTCATCCCCCGGCGGGCGTGGTCGCCCTGCGGTTGGTGCCGCCACCCGGGGTAGCCGCCGCCGGTTCGATCGGACCGGTGGTGAGACGCCCCTGTACCGGCGCTCCATTGCGCACCGTCGGCACCGAAACCCGTTTGGTATCGGTCTTGGCGGGCTGTTCGGCGGCCCCCGGGGTGGCCATCATGGGCGGGATCAGCGGCATCCCGGCGGGACCGTGAGCCGGCGCGGCGGGCGGACCGGTCCGGGCGGGTGGGGGCGATGGCGTGGTCGGCGATGGGCTGGTCGGGGTAGGTGCCGGTCCCAGGGCGGCGGCCGGCGCGGTGGCACCGAATCCGACTGGGCTGCCGGGGAATCCCATCCCGTTCCCGATCTCACCGGGAGGGCCGATGTCGTCCGGGCCGTCGAACTCGTCTGTCGACGGCTCGACATCGTCTGCCGCCGTCGTGAAATCGTCGAGGAGCGGTTCCGAAATCGGGCGCTGAGGCCGTGGGGCTGGGCCACCGAGCACTCCGAGACCGGTCTGCAATGCCTGCGTGGCGCCCTGACCCAATTGCTGCGGGATCTGCGTCAACGGCTGCAGCACACTGCCCAGTGCGCCCGCGAGGGCACCTGCGATTCCGGTCGCCACCTGGGCGACCTGGTCGGCCGCTGTTTGATCCTGGGCGGCGAACTTCTCGGCCGCTTCGGTTGTCTTGTCTTCGCGGCGGATGTATTCGTCGAGACCTTCGGCGATGTCCTCGGGATCGTCGGCGTTGGCGGCCAGGCCCAGGATCCGCAGCAGTTGTTCGATCGGGGTGGCTCCGGTGACCAGTGGATCGGACTCGATCGGCGGGGGCGCGTCCAGGCCGGCCGCCTGCAGGTACTTCTCGACGTCGGCGTTCAGATCGGTCATCGCGACACCTGGAACCAGGAGAAGTGGTAATTGGCAAGCGCCAGATCACCTTTGGTGAAGGCAGCCAGCCCGGCGAGCAGTTGCCAGTCGGCCACCTGGGTCGGGTTGACGGCAGTGGGGTAGGAGTCCAGCACGGCGTGGGCGACGGTCGACGCATCCTTCCCCTGCAGGCCCGCCCGACCGGCGGCCTGGGTGAGTTCGGCGCCGAGGTTGCACACGGGCACGGTGTGCCGCGCATCCGGTGACATGGCCACGTCGGGGCTGTTCGGGGGCAGGTACTGGCCCGGTTGATAGGTCAACCTGCGCGTTGCGGGGCCCAGGAGTGTGTCGCGCCTGGCCCCCGGCGCCGGCAGTCCGACCCCGGCCGGGATGTCGACGTGCGGTGGAATCCATCCGCCGGCCAGGTCCGTGGCCAGCACGATGCTGCCGTCGTCGTGGTGTCCGATCATCCAGCGCAGTCGAGGTTCCTGGCGCGCCACCGCTTCAAGCAGTCCGCGTAAGCGCTGATCGGCTATCACCGCCGGTTCGGCCGAAGGA
>CAIOYU010000021.1 GCA_903862565.1 uncultured Actinomycetes bacterium
CAACGGCTCGGCTTTGTAGCCAGCCTGGATCTTCTTGACGTTCTCCAGATCGTCGGCGCCCAGCAACTGGGTGCGGTAAGCGACCAGGACGAAGTCGGTGTCGGCCTTGATGACATCATTGATCCCTGCGGGCTTCTCGCCCTTCCAGCCGGGTCCGGCCAGCAGGTAGGCCCCGCCGTCGTTGCCCGTGGTGCGACTGCCGACGTAGGCGAAGTTGTAGGTGTAGCCGTCGATGAACTGCAGCGAGTAGTAGCGGTCCTTGTCGATCGGCGGGACGGTCAACACCAGGGGCTCGGCTCGCAGGTCGGCGCCGAGCATGGAGTACGGGGTGTCGGAGTTCGGCGTCTGCACGGCGGTGTCAGCCGGGGTGAACACCCTTGCGACACTGTGCACTTCGTTCCAGGGGCCCTTGTACTCCGGGCTCTTGGGGTTGATGAAGTAGGCGTGCTGGATGCGGTAGCTGTCGACCATCGGGAAGCCGTAGATGTAGGCCTCCTTGGCGATGGCGCGAGTCTGTTCGGCACTCGGCGGACCGCCCGGGACCGACGACGGAGCCGATGACGCCGACGTCTCCGGCTTGTTCCCACCGCATCCGGCGACCATCGCGACCAGCATGGCGACCACCAGGACAACCCAATTCCGCATGAAACTCCTGTTCGTCATGACCCCACCTTCCCGATGCCCGCTCCGGTCAGATCTGGACGCCCAGCAGGGCATCGACCGCCACGCGGACCGCCATGGGAGTCGACGCGTCGTGGCCACCGAACTCCAGCGCATCGTCTACCCAGCCATCCACTGCGGAAAGGGCTTTCGGGGTGTCGAGGTCGTCGGCCAGGTACCTCCGCAGGCGCGCGAGCAGATCGGCGGCATCGGGTCCGGCGGGCAGACCGGTGGCGGTTCGCCACCGCTGCAACCGCGATTCCGCGTCGGCGAGCACCTCGGCGCTCCAGAACCGGTCGCTGCGGTAGTGCGAGGCCAGCAGACCCAACCGGATGGCGGCCGGGTCGACGCCCTGCGCCCGCAACTGCGACACCAGCACCAGGTTGCCCCGACTCTTCGACATCTTGTGGCCGTCCCAGCCGATCATGCCGGCATGCACGTAGTGGCGGGCGAAGCGGCGCCCGCCGGTGGAGCATTCGGCGTGAGCGGCCGAGAACTCGTGATGCGGGAAGATCAGGTCGCTTCCGCCGCCCTGCACATCGAAGCCGAAACCGATGCGGCGCAACGCGATCGCCGAGCATTCGACATGCCAGCCGGGCCGCCCGGCACCGAACGGAGAGGGCCAACTGGGCTCACCGGGGCGCTGCACTCGCCACAGCAGAGCGTCCAGCGGATCGCTCTTGCCGGGCCGGTCCGGGTCTCCCCCGCGCTCGGCGAACAGCCGCATCATGGTGTCGCGGTCGTAGTTGGATTCGTAGCCGAACTGGGCGGTGGCGTCGGCGCGGTAGTAGACGTCGGGGAACTCCGGGTCGTCGACGGCGTAGGCGGCGCCGCCGGCGACCAGCTTCTCGACCATCTCGACCACCTCGTCGATGGCCTCGGTGGCCCCGATGTAGTCCGTCGGCGGGATCACCCGCAGCGCGGTCATGTCCTCGCGGAACAGATCGGTCTGCTGGTCGCCGAGTTCGCGCCAGTCGACGCCGTCGCGGTCGGCGCGTTCGAACAGCGGATCGTCGACGTCGGTGACGTTCTGCACGTAGTGGACCCGGTGGCCGTTGTCCCGCCAGACCCGGTTCACCAGGTCGAACGTCAGATAAGTCGCGGCATGACCGAGATGGGTGGCGTCATAGGGGGTGATCCCGCAGACGTACATCGTCGCGGTCGGTCCGGGAACGGTGGGCCGCACCTGGCGGTCGGCGCTGTCGTACAGGCGCAACTGCGGCCCGCGCCCGGGCAGTTCGGGGACGTCGACGGCTGGCCACGCGCGCATGTCAGTCCGCCGTCCACATGGCATCGAGCAGCAGTTCGGCGATCTCGCTGCGGCACATCAGCAGGTCTGGAAGGTAGGGGTCGGGCCGGTTGTAGCGCAGCGGTGAGCCGTCGATCCGGGTGGCGTGCAGACCGGCGGCCTGCAGCACTCCCGCCGGGGCGGCGTTGTCCCATTCCCACTGCCCGCCGGCGTGGATGTAGGCGTCGGCGTCACCGCGAACCACGGCCATGGCCTTGGCGCCGGCCGAGCCGATGCGCACGAACTCGATGTCCAGCCGGTCGCGCAACCGCCACAGCACCGCCGGGGGCCGGTGGGAGCTCGCCGTGATGCGGATCGGGCCGGGCCGCGGCGGGGACGGTGTGGACACCGTGTCACTGCGGTGCACCTCCCCCATCGCCGGCAGCGCCACCGCTGCATCTGTGATGGTGCCACCCTCCCCGCCCGTGCGTTGCCACAGTGCGACGTGCACGGCCCAGTCCTCCCGGTTGGGTAGGGAGAACTCCCGGGTGCCGTCCAGCGGGTCGATGATCCAGACCCGATCGGCATGCAGCCTGGCCAGGTCGTCGTAGGCCTCCTCGGACAGCACGGCGTCGCCGGGCCGTTCGGCGCGCAGGCGCCGCAGGAGCAGGGCGTTGGCCGCGACATCGCCGGCGTCCCCGAGGGCGGGCGGAAAGTCGTGGCCGATCTGAGCCCGCACCTTCAGCAGCAGCTGACCGGCCTCGTCGGCGAGGTCGGCCGCCAACTCGGCGTCGGTGCGGATCACCTGGTCAGTATTCCAGGCTGCGGGGTGCCTGTTCGGCGGGCGCTGGGTCGGATGAATTCCCGGTACATTTCCTGGCATGCGGATCGCGTACGTCCTGGCTGCTTCAGTCGCGGCTCTCGGTCTGTCGGGGTGTGGGGCGGCCAGAGCGTCCGATCCCCTGACCGGCACCACATGGAGGCTGCTCGGAATCGACTCGATGGCGCCGAATGAGCAGCCCAGCACGATCATCGACGACCCGTCCAAGTACACGGTGACGTTCGGCGCAGACGGCCAGGCCGCCTTCCAACTGGACTGCAACCGCGGCAGCGGAACGTGGAACGCGCAGGCCGCGGCCGCCGACTCGGGCTCGCTGACCTTCGGGCCGATCGGCATGACCAAGATGCTCTGCGCACAGCCGTCGGCCGACACCAAGGTGGCTGCGGCCCTGGGCGAGGTCCGGTCCTATCTGATCTCCGACGGGAAGCTGCACCTGTCGATGCAGGCCGACAGCGGCATCATGAACTGGGAACCCCAGAAGCCGTAGCTAGAACGCGGGCCAGGGCAGCGGACTGCGCCGGTGCGGCATCGGCATCACCGGCCCTTCGAGCAGGGCAGCCACCCGGGAGCGCAGGGCGCTGATCTCCGCGGCGGTGATGTGCTCGCGTAACTGTTCCCCCAGCGTCGCGTCCACCTGCTCCCGAAGGTTCTCGACGGCGGTCAGCGTTTCGTCGTCTATCGAGGTGCCGGCCCATCCCCACAGCACAGTGCGCAGCTTGTCGTGGACGTGCAGGGAGACTCCGTGGTCGACGCCGTACACCCGCCCCTCGGCGTCGGTGAGGACGTGGCCGCCCTTGCGGTCGGCGTTGTTGACGATCACGTCGAACACCGCCATACGCCGCAGTTGCGGATCGTCGGCGTGCACCAGTGCCACTTCCCCACCGCTGTAGTCGTAGGCGGTCAGCACCGAGAAATAGCCCGGCGGAACGGCATCGGCCGGGCACAGATCGACCATCCCGGTGGCCTCGGGATCGTCGGGCTGCTCCACCCACAGCTGGATCATGCCCGGTCCGGCCGGACCCGGTCGAATGGTGGTGTGCGGCACAATGTCCCAGCCCAGCGCTTCGGAGACCAGGAATGCCGCCACTTCGCGGCCGGCCAGGGTCCCGTCCGGGAAATCCCACAGGGGTTGCTCGCCCGCGACGGGTTTGTAGACGCACTGCACAGTCGTCTTCCCCAGGCGGGCCTCGCAGAGGAACGTGGCGTTGCTGGCCGACCGGATGCGCCCGATCACCGTCAGTTTGCCCTTGCGCAGAGCCTGGTGCCGGCGGTCGGGATCCGTCACGAGTCCGACGCGCCGTTCCCCGGATCCACGCGCCGATACCCGTTGGTCCGCACACACAGGTGGCCCTGGGGATCCAGAGGTTCGTCACACAGCGGACACGGCGGGCGTCCCGCGGAGATCACCCGCTGCGAGCGCGCGGCGAACTGCCGAGCCGATTCTGGCGAGAGGAACACCCGCACGGCATCGGGGCCTTCCTCGGCGTCGTCGAGGATCACCGAGGCGTCCAATTCGGTGTCGCTGACCTCCAGTAACTCGACCACGACCTTCTGCGTCTCGGCGTCCCAACCCAGACCCATTGTGCCGACCCGGAATTCAGCGTCCACCGGCGTGATGAGCGGGCTGAGGTCGTCGACCTCGGCCTCCGGTGGCAACGGGGTGCCGAAACGGCGGTTCACTTCGGCCAACAGCGCGCCGATGCGCTCCGCCAGCACCGCCACCTGCTGCTTTTCCAGCTGAACCGAGATCACCCGGCTCTCGTGCACCGCCTGCAGGTAGAACGTCCGGTCGCCGGGCTGCCCCACTGTCCCGGCGATGAACCGGTCGGGGGTGCGGAAGACGTGAATTGCGCGTGCCATGGTCGGTTCCAAAATACCGTCAGAAGGGGTCCGGTCTGCCGAATCAGTCCGTCGAGCCGCCCACCACGGCGTCGGTCCCCGCGTCAGACCCCGAAGTTTCGGAGATGACCGGTGCTGCCGACAGCGCGGAGGCCAGCTGGGCCCCGGTGTGGTTGACGTGGAGGACGAACGGACGCAGTTTGGTGTAGCGGATGACGCTGACCGAGGCCGGGTCGGCGGTGATGCGCTGGAAGGTGTCCAGATGGGCGCCCAGGGCGTCGGCCACCACGGATTTGATGACGTCGCCGTGGGTGCAGGCCACCCAGACCGTGTCGCCACCGTGCTCGTCGCGCAGCCGGCGGTCGTGTTCTCTGATGGCTGCCACCGCCCGGGCCTGCACCTGCGCCAGCCCCTCTCCCTCGGGGAACACCGCGGCGCTGGGCTGTTGCTGGACCACCGACCACAATGGCTCGGCCATCAACTCACCGAGTGCCCGGCCGGTCCACTGGCCGTAGTCCACTTCCGACAGTCGCTCGTCGACCACCGGTTCGAGGCCCAGCGCGGCGGCCAGGGGTTCCAGGGTCATGCGGCAGCGCAGCAGCGGTGAACGCACCAGCGCCTTGATCGGCACCCCGGCGAGGCGCTCGACCAGCGCGGCGGCCTGTTCCAGGCCCTTCTCGTCGAGTTCGACGCCTTCGGAACGGCCGGCCAGCGTATGCGCGGTGTTGGACGTCGAGCGGCCGTGGCGCAGCAGGATGACGGTCACATGACCCCCCGGCGAGGACGCAGAGCGGAGCGGGGAGGAGCAGCAGTAACCATCATGTCGCCGACACGACCCCGGTGGCCAGCAGCGCCATCAGGGTCAGCGCCAGCACCACGCGGTAACCGACGAACCAGTACATGGCGTGGTTGGCCAGGAAGCGCAGCAGCCAGGTGATGGCCGCGAAGCCGACGACGAAGGTGATCACCACCGACACCGCCAACTGGGCACCGGTGGCGCTCATGCCCTCACTGACCGGGTGGAATGCGTCGGGAAGCGAGAACAACCCGGAGGCGAACACCGCGGGGATGGCGAGCAGGAAGCCGAACCGGGCGGCCAGGGGGCGGTCCAGGCCGAGGAACAGCCCGGCGCTGATGGTCGATCCGGACCGCGACACCCCGGGCACCAGTGCCAGACACTGCGCCAACCCGATCAGCAATCCGTCACTGGCACGCAGTTGAGCTTCGTGGCGGTTCTGCTTGCCGACGTACTCCGCGGCGGCGATCACGAAGGAGAAGACCAGCATGGCGGTGGCGATCACCCAGAGATTGCGCACATCGGAGCGGATCACGTCCTTGAACAGCACGCCCAGCACGCCGATCGGGATGCTGCCGATGATCACGTACCAGCCCATCCGGTAATCGAGGTTGTCCCGGTGCGCCTTGACGAACAGGCCGTTGAACCAGGCCTTGAGGATGCGGACGATGTCGCGGAAGAAGTAGACCAGGACGGCGGCTTCGGTGCCCAGCTGCGACACCGCGGTGAACGACGCCCCCGCATCGCCGGAGAAGAAGACCCGCGACACGATCGCGAGATGGCCCGATGAGGAGATCGGCAGGAACTCGGTTAAACCCTGAACGACCGAGAGCACCACAACCTGCAGCCACGACATCGACATCACATCCACGCCGCTGACCGTACTGGGTGAAGTTGGGTGTCAGCGCGCGGGGACGCGCACAGGAACGGACTGGGCGATGGCGTCCCGCACCGCGGCAGCCAGGCTGCGCTCGTCGTCGATATCCAGATCGTTGAGGTTGCGGCTGGCGGCCGCGACCACGTCCTCGGGCATCGGCACCGGACCGCCCAGTCGGGCCCGGTAGACCTCGACCGCCAGCTTGCCGCGGTGCAGGTGGAAGGCGAAGGCGCGACCGTCGCCGAGATGACCGAAGCCGTTGGCGAACACCCCGGTCGTGATGTCCTCGACGACGAAATCCGACCGATACGATTCGGGGGCCGTGGCCAGCGTCATGGGCACACCATAACGTGAGTTATGGGTTCCCGTGGCGGATACCGCCAGAGTTTCCCGGACGGGTGCTTTAGTAAATTCGGGCACTATTGATCTGGGCTCCCGTGAACTGCCCGTACGTCTCGACCTACACCGTGACCTACACCCTGAAGGGCTACCCGTTGTCAGAGCACGGAAACCGCGCCGGATGGCGGGCCACCGCGCTCAGGCTCGGCGGCGCCCTGTCGGTGCTGGGCGCCCTGCTCAGTGGATGCTCCTCCAATCCCATGGATGCGCCGCCGCCGACCATCGAACCGGCCCGGGCCGCGGTGTCCCCGCCGGTGTCGGCAACACCCGCCGGGCAGGTGCTGCCCCTGAGCGGCAACCCCCATTCCGCTGTATTCGACAGCGCCACCAAATCTTTGGCGGTGCTGACCCCGGGTTCCGACGCCGACCCCAAGAACCCCGCCACCCTGACGGTCTTCGGGCCGTCCGGCCCGCCCCGGACCATCACCCTGCCCGCCGCGGCCACCGCCATCGCCGGCGACAACGGCGGCACCGTCCACCTGTCCACCCGCGGAGCGGTGATCACCGTCGGCCTCGCCGGGGGAACGACGACCCGCCGCCCCGTGGCCGGGCAGGCCGACACCGACTTCACCGCGATCGCCCGTCGCGCCGACGGCAGGCTGGTGCTCGGCAGCGCGGGCGGTGGCGCCTACACCCTGAACCCCGCGCAGGACGGGGACCTGACGGTGTCGCACGCGGCGACGGGCTTCGCGCACGTCGACGCGATCGTCACCCAGGGCGACGTCGCCGTTGTGCTGGACCGGGCCCAGACCTCGGTCACGGCGCTGGATTCCCAGGGTGCACCCGATCTGGCACTACGGGCCGGACTGGGTGCGGCCGGCATCGCGGCCGACTCAGCCGGCCGGGTGCTGGTCACCGACGCCCGAGGCGGCCAACTGCTGGTCTTCACCGTCGACCCACTCATGGAACGGCAGGCCTATCCGGTCCCGGGATCGCCCTACGGCCTGGCGGGATCCCCGGGACTGGCCTGGGTTTCCCAGACAGCGGCGAACACCGTTGTTGGCTACGATCTGGCTACCGGCATCCCCGTAGAGAAGGTGCGCTACCCGACCGTGCAGCAACCGGACACCCTGGCCTTCGACGACGCCTCCGGCACCCTGTACGTGGTGTCGGCGTCGGGTGCCGGCGTGCAGGTGATCCGCAACGCGGCGGGTGCGCGATGAGCCAGCGCGGTCGCATGCCCGAAGCATGGGAGGCCGAACTCTCCCGCGACGGCGCCGGGGATTACGAGTGGATTCCGCTGCGACTGCCCCCAGAGGTCACCCGGGTCACCGCGTCCACGCGGCTGGCCATCGAGGCCGAGTACCGCGGCTGGGAATTGAGCCGGGTGCGGCTCTACACCGATGGAAGTCGACGTGTCCTGTTGCGGCGCAAGAAGTCTCGCGTCCTCAATTCCCTGCCCGAGGACCAGCCGAGCCTATGATCTACGACGCGGTGCGCCGCTTCCTGTTCCAGGCGCCCCCTGAGCGCATCCACACCCTGGTGTTCGGCGCACTGCGTGGTGCCACCGCCACCGAGGCCAGCCGCCGTCAGCTTCGCCGGGCGCTGGCCCCGCACGACCCGGTGCTGGCCAGCACAGTGTTCGGCGTGCGATTCCCCGGCCCGCTCGGCCTGGCCGCCGGGTTCGACAAGGACGGTCTGGGCCTGAACACCTGGGGCGCAATGGGTTTCGGCTACGCCGAAGTGGGAACGGTGACCGCCGTACCGCAGCCGGGCAACCCCGAACCCCGACTGTTCCGGCTGCCGGCCGACCGGGCGCTGCTCAACCGGATGGGATTCAACAACCACGGCGCCGGCGCGCTGGCCATCCGCCTGGCGCGCCATCGCCCGGACGTCCCCATCGGGGTGAACATCGGCAAGTCGAAGGTCACCCCGCCGGAGCAGGCCGCCGACGACTACGCCGCCAGCGCGCGACTGCTCGGCCCACTGGCCGCCTACCTGGTGGTCAACGTCAGCTCCCCGAACACTCCGGGCCTGCGCGACCTGCAGGCCGTCGAATCGCTGCGGCCGATCCTGGCCGCGGTGCTGGCCGAGACGACGACTCCGGTGCTGGTCAAGATCGCCCCGGATCTGTCCGATGACGACGTCGACGCCGTCGCCGACCTCGCCGTGGAGATGGGATTGGCCGGAATCGTCGCGACCAACACCACGGTGTCGCGTGCCGGCCTGCTCACACCCCACGTCGATGACCTCGGGCCGGGCGGCATCTCCGGGCCGCCGGTCGCCCGCCGGTCGCTGGAGGTGCTGCGCCGCCTGCACGCACGGGTGGGCGGCCGACTGGTGCTGATCAGCGCCGGCGGCATCGAGACCGCCGACGACGCCTGGGAGCGGATCACCGCTGGAGCGTCGCTTCTGCAGGGCTACACCGGGTTCGTCTACGGCGGTGGCATGTGGGCCAAGCACATTCACGACGGGCTGGCCGAGCGCCTGCACGCCGGGGGGTACGCCGGACTGGCCGACGCAGTTGGTTCCGCCCCCGCGGGTTAACCCGCGCCCCAACCCCGCGCGTTAACCCGCGACTACCTCTGCTCGTAGGTCCCGTGAATGACGGCCCGGGCGACGGCGTGCATGAACAGGTTGAAACCCAGGAACGCCGGGCTGGCGTCCTCGGCGAGATCGAGTTTCTCGACGTCGAGGGCGTGCACGGCCACGAAGTAGCGGTGGATTCCGTGCCCGGGCGGCGGAGCGGCGCCTACATAGCGGCGCATACCGGCGTCGTTGACCAGTGTCTGCGCGTCACCGGGCAGCAGCGAGCCGTCGCCGACCCCGGTGGGCAGTTCGGTCGTGGTGTCGGGCAGGTTGTACACCGCCCAGTGCCAGAAGCCCGACGCGGTGGGAGCGTCCGGGTCGTAGACGGTGACGGCGAAGCTGCGCGCCTTCTCGGGGAACCCCGACCAGCTCAGCTGGGGCGAAAGGTCCTCGCCGCCGGCTCCCATGATCCCGCTGACCTGGGCCATCTTCAACGGGGCACCGTCGGTGATATCGGAACTGGTCAGTGTGAAGCCTGGCAGCTGGGGCAGGAAGTCGTAGGGATTATAGGGAAATGGCATGGCGGCCTTTCGTTTTCGGCGGATCAGCAGTTGGTCAGAAAGTGCTCGAGCACCCGGGTGCCGAAGATCAGTGCGTCCACCGGGACCCGCTCGTCGACACCATGGAACAGAGCGCTGAAGTCAAGGTCCGGAGGAAGCCGCAACGGAGCGAACCCGAAGCACCGAATTCCGAGGGAAGCAAACGCTTTCGCGTCGGTTCCGCCGGAGAGCATGTACGGGACGGTGCGGGCCTCGGGATCGAGGGACAGCACCGCGGCGTTCATGGCGGCGACAAGGTCACCGTCGAAAGAGGTCTCATAGGACGGCAGTTCGGAGATCCACTCGCGGGTGACGTCCGGGCCGATGATCTCGTCGACCTCGCGCTCGAAGGCGGCCTGCCGACCGGGCAGCACCCGGCAGTCGACCACCGCCTCGGCGGTCGCCGGGATGACGTTGGCCTTGTAGCCGGCCTTGAGCATCGTCGGGTTGGCGGTGTCACGCAGCGTCGCGCCCAGCATTCGGGCCATCGGGCCCAACTTGGCGACGCTGCCCTCCAGGTCGTCGGTGTCGAACGTCAGTCCGGTCTCCTCGGAGACCACGGTCAGGAACTGCGCGACGGTGTCGGTGAGCACCATCGGGAACCGGTGGCGCCCCAGTTTCGCGACGGCCTCGGCGATGATGGTGACGGCGTTGTCGTCATGCACCATCGAGCCGTGCCCGGCCCGCGCCCGCGCCGTCAGCCGCATCCACAGCAGGCCCTTCTCCGCGGTCTCGATCAGATAGAGCCGGCGCTCACCACCGTCCTTGCGCGGCAAGGTGATCGAGAAGCCACCGACCTCACCGATCGCCTCGGTGACGCCCTCGAACAGGTCCGGCCGGTGCTCCACCAACCAATGCGCCCCGAACTTTCCCCCGGACTCCTCGTCGGCGACGAAGGCGAACACCAGATCCCGCGGCGGGACGACGCCGGCCCTCTTGAAGTGGCGGGCGACCGCCAGCATCATGCCGCACATGTCCTTCATGTCCACCGCGCCGCGGCCCCAGACGTAACCGTCGGACACCGCGCCGGCGAACGGGTGCACGCTCCAGTCGGCCGCCTCGGCCGGCACGACGTCGAGGTGTCCGTGGATCAGCAGCGCGCCGCGGGCCGGATCCGCACCCCGAAGCCGGACGAAGACATTGCCGCGGCCCGGGCCACCGGATTCGAGGTACTCCGGGTCGTAGCCGACCTCGCGGAGCTGCTCGGCGACCCA
>CAIOYU010000022.1 GCA_903862565.1 uncultured Actinomycetes bacterium
CGGTCGCCCCGTCCGACGTGGCGCATCAATTGGTTGAGCGTCCACTCGGGACAGGTCGGCACCGGAGCCGACAGATCCGCGTCACGAAGGAGGTCGGCGAACGCGTTGTTCTCAGCGATCAGGACGGCAGCGGTATTCACGCCAACCAATTTACGCTGCAGGGCTGGTCGGCAGTAGTGGTGTCGTCGATACTGCCGCTGAGCCACTTGAGCTGTCGGGCGCGGATTCGGTTGCGCTCGAGGTGGATTCGACAGGCGCCGACGACTGTGCGGTTGTCGATGACGGCGCCGCCGAGGGAACAGGAGACTGCGTCGATGAGGTCTGAGCAGGAGTCGCTAACGTCGTGGACGTGGCGACCGGGGATCTCGGTACCGGGACTGCGCGAACCGGCGGCGGGGCGATCTGCGGAAGAAGCTGTGGAAGAAGTTGTGGCAAGACCTGCGGCAGGATCGGCGGGATGACCACTACCGGCGCGGGAGCCACCGGGGCGGGTGCGACAGGGGCCGGTGCGACAGGGGCCGGTGCGACAGGGGCCGGTGCGACAGGAACGGGCGCCATAGCAGGGACCATCGGAGCAGGAGCTACCGGGACAGGGACCACTGGGGCAGGTGCCATTGGGGCGGGCACCTGGGCCTGAGGGACGATCGCCGCTGCGGGTGCGAGCGGTGCGGCGGCCCGCGGAGGCGCGAGCACCGGCGCCTCCTGCGCGACGGGAAGCGGGTTGGCGATCGTCTCCGGCGCCGCGTGCACCGGCGGCTGGACACTGGATACTGCCGCACTCTGGTCAGGGTCGGCCGGTTGATCGGCAACAGGTCGGATAGTGACTACCAGCGACGCCACCAGTGCGAACACTCCGATGACGAACAGCGACAGCAGTGCGCTACCGACGCGCAGGAACGGGTCCCGGTCAGGCTCGGATCCCATGGCCGTCTCGGTGAGATCAGTCAGGTTTTCGACGGGATCCGCACCGGCCGACTCGTCGGGCACGGCGCTGTAGCCCCGCGGCGCCATGTACCCGATGGCGGCTTGCTGGGTGATGATCCCGACGACCGTCGAGGTGTCATCGTGGGGGGTCAAGCCGACGGTGACGTCGTTCGGCGCCAGGCCGACGGTACTGGCGTCGTATCGGGGAGCGTTGACCGCAGCCAGTGCCGCGCCGCGGGCCAATGCCAGGGCGGCGTCTTCGGGGATGTGTACCGGCAACGTCGTGCCCACGGCAACAAGTGATTCCAGCGCCTCGACGTCGACACCCGAACCCACCATGAACAGTGCCTGGGGAGGGGTGGGAAGGGTCTCGAGGCCGACCACCATCGTCCGCAGTTCGGCCGCGGCGTCGGGGACGTGCAGGCTCCGACTGGCAACTTTGACCACCGCTCCGTCGGCGGCTCGTACCACCGCCAGCGTGGCGGTATCACGTTCGAGGAACATCAGCGCGGTGTGTCCGTAACCGGCCGCCTGCCCGATTGCCTGCGCCAGTGCGCCGGCGGCGTGCAGTTCGGATACCAGGATGACATCGTCGATGCTGGCGGCCCGCAGCACACTTTTCAGCCGGGCGGCGGCGACGGGGTCATTCCACACCACCCCGGTGGCAATGATGCGATGGCCGCCCTCGGATGCGCTGTCCCTGGTGCCCAGGATGCCGGCCAGCGCCGACGCGGCCGCGTCATCGGTAGTGAGGTCGAAACAGCGATGGTCGACAGTGGCGCCGTGGGCGTCCTCACCCTCGACCAGCACCATCCGAACAGCCGTAGGTGCCATCGACACACCGAGAACGACGTCCACGTGCCCCTCCGTTGGTTGAACCGCTCACGGTTCATCGCCGACGCCGGGACTGTCGTTACAGCGGTCCGGAGGTCCGAATGAAGTTCTGGTAGGACCGCGACGGGGTGGGACCCCGCTGGCCCTGGTACTTCGACCCCACGGTCGCGCTGCCGTAGGGGTGTTCGGCGGGGCTGGTCAGCCGGAGCAGACATAACTGACCGATCTTCATCCCGGGCCACAGCGTGATCGGCAGGTTGGCCACGTTGGACAACTCCAAGGTGATGTGTCCGGAGAAGCCGGGGTCGATGAAACCCGCGGTCGAATGAGTCAGCAAGCCGAGCCGTCCCAGCGAGGACTTCCCCTCGAGCCGACCGGCCAGATCGTCGGGCAGCGTGCAGCATTCGAGGGTGGAGCCCAGCACGAACTCCCCCGGGTGCAGCACGAAGGGCTCCCCGTCGGCCGGCTGCACCAAG
>CAIOYU010000023.1 GCA_903862565.1 uncultured Actinomycetes bacterium
CGATTCGGTGGCCGCCCTTGACGGCGCAACGGGCGGTTAGGCCGCTGGCTTTGCTGTCGTGGTGGTCGGCGATTCAGCGGTCGCCGATGCCGTGCTCGACGGTGTCTCGCTGGCCGAGGCCGCCGACGTGGACGCCGTTGCCGAGGTGGTCGCAGTCGCCGAGGTCGAGGCCGTCGCCGAGGTGGTCGCCGAGGAGGTCTCCGACGCCGAGGTGGTGGCCGAGGTTGAGGTGCCCGACGTCGTCGCCGACGTGGTGGCACCTGCGGCTTCGGCGGCTGGCGTCGGCGGGGTCAGCACCGAGTCGATCATGTAGATGTAGGCACCCCGCGCCATGTAAGCACAGTTGATCTTGACGTCGTTGACCTTGACGTCGCCACCCTTACCGGTCACGGTCACCGGGCGACCGTCCTGCGTCGGCATCTTTCCGGCCACATCGTTGGGGCTGAGATAGCCCAGAACCATGTGATAGAAGAGCACCGGCACCAGCACGACCGGGTCGCTCTTCAGGGTCTCCAGCGTGGCCGGATCGACCTTGGCGAACGCGGCGTTGGTCGGTGCGAACACCACGTACGGGCCGCCGTCCATGACGCTGACAATGTTCACGTCGGGGTTCAGCTTGCCCGAGATCAGGCCGCTGAACGTGCTCAGGTCGGGGTTGGCGGCGATGGCTTCCGAGGCCGACTTGGTGGCCATCATGCCGAATGACGAGGCGCCGGTGCCGTTCTTATTTCGGTAGGCGTCGCAGCCGGAGCCCACCGGATCGGGAACGTTGCTTGCCGACGGAACCGGCAGGGCCGACGTCGTCGGCGCCGCCGGGTCGGCGGGCGTCGGCGTCGTCGGGTCGGCGTAGGCCTGCACGGCGGTCGGGATCGCGATGGCGACCGCGGCGACGGCCGCAGCCAGGCTCATGGTCTTTGTACGGGTGCTCACCAGCATCTCCTGGGGAATTGCGCGTTTGTCTGTCCTGCGGCGGAAGCCGCAACGCCTTTGAAATCGTAATCGGAGGTCTTCGCGTTACTCAAAATGCGCGATTCACATCACACCCGAATGACATCGGCCCATCCAGCCATACGATGACCGGCATGGCTGAGCCGCTGATCGTGTCCATTCGGGGGCGTTCCCCGGAGGTGCACCCGGAAGCCTGGGTGGCCCCGAACGCGACCCTGATCGGCCAGGTCCGCCTGGCTGCCCGAGCCAGTGTCTGGTACTCCGCAACACTGCGGGCCGAGGTCGAGCCGATCGAGATCGGGGCCGGAACCAACATCCAGGACGGGGTCACCATCCACGTCGACCCCGAATACCCGGTTCGGGTCGGCACCGGCGTCAGCGTCGGCCACAACGCCGTCCTGCACGGTTGCACGGTCGAGGACGGTGCCCTGATCGGGATGGGGGCGATCGTGCTCAACGGCGCGGTGATCGGGGCCGGCTCGCTGGTCGCCGCCGGCGCCCTGGTTGCCCAGGGGGTGGTGGTCCCGCCCCGGTCTCTGGTGGCCGGCGTGCCCGGCCGCGTACGCCGGGAGTTGAGCGAGGCCGAACTGGCCCACAACCGCACCAACGCTGCGGTCTACGAGCAGCTGGTGGAACTCCATCGGGAAGCTCGTTCCTAGGATGGGTCAGCACCCGACGGCGCGCGGAGAGTTTCGGGCGGTGGCTACCAATGTTGCCTTGCCGCAACAAGAGTGGCCCTCGGTGGTCCGGCGCAGGCGGGTGGTCGTCGCCATCGTGTTGGTGGCCGGTGCGGTGCTGCTCGCGTTCTCGTTGCGGAGCCGCCCGGGCGATCAGTCCTTCTACTGGCTGACGCTTTCGCTGGCGGCGGTCTGGACCCTGGGCGCCTTCCTGTCCGGGCCGCTGCATCTGGGCTCCATCAAGTGGCAGGGCCGGAAGCAACGGCCGGTGATCATCGGAACCTCGCTCGGAGTGCTGATGGGCGGGGCGTTTCTGGCCGGTGGCCTGATCGCGCGTGAGATCCTCCCGGTCGCCGAGCGCATCGACCGGGTCCTGCAGTTCACCAACTACGGTCCGCTGCTGCTCATCGTGGTGATCACGCTGGTCAACGGTGTTGCCGAGGAGTTGTTCTTCCGAGGTGCCCTCTACACCGCGCTGGGTAACTACCACCCGGTGTTGATCTCGACACTGCTTTACGTCCTCGCGACTCTGGCCACCGGCAACCCGATGCTCGTCTTCGCCGCGGTGATCCTGGGCACGGTGTGCGCATGGGAGCGTCGCGCCACCGGTGGCGTGCTGGCGCCGACGCTCACCCACCTGGTGTGGGGTTTGATCATGGTGCTGGCGCTGCCGCCGATCTTCGGCATGTGAGCTACGTCATCCTGTCGGTCACAAGGTTTCGATCGCTCGATCGATCGCATCGAGAACCACGTCGATGGCGGTGTCGTTGCTCAACGGGCTTATCAGCGCCGGACTCGGCATGGCCTGACGCACCAGGATCGACGCGATTCCGTGCACACCCGACCACGCGATCAGCGCCGCGGTGTCCACGTCCGTCGTCGTGATCGCGCCGCTGTCGATGAGTTCGTGCACCGCCACGATGAGTACCTCCCAGGCCGACGGGTCGTCAGCTTCCGGCGGGCAACCTGCGGTCGGTGCGAAGGCGGTGTCGAAAAGGTGGGGTTCGGCGAGGGCGAACTGCACATAGCCACGGCCGATCGCGCGCATCCTCTCGCGCGCGCGGTTCGCCCGGCTGCCCCGCGGTGCGGCTCGATCGCGCTCCTCGATGAGGTGGACCGCCAACCGCTCGCGTGCCACCTGGGCGACCTCGGCGAGTAGCGCGTCGAGGCTGGCCAGATGGCGATAGACCGCCGACGGCGACACCCCGACGGTCTTGGCAAGCGCTCGGACCTGCACCCCGGATGGTCCAGAGCGGCGGGCTTCCGCGACGGCGGCGTCCAGGATCGCCTGGTGCAAGTCGCCGTGGTGATAGCTGTCGCCGGGCATGGGTTCGATTCTGCCACTGATGTTGACAACGTTCACATCGACGCGCAGGATGTGAACAATGTTTACTTCAACGGTCCGCGAGGGTCGCTACACCTCCGACATCGACCCTGACAGGGAGATCGTGGTCTTCCTGATCGGAATGCGCGTCAACCGGTTATGGCAGGTATGGCGTTGGTTGCCGGTATTGCTCGCAATGCCGCGGATGATCATCGAACTTGCCAGGGACCCCTCCCGGGGACTCCTGGCCCGGCCCCGCACGTTGTTGTCGGGCCGCGTGGTCATGGTGGTCCAGTACTGGGAATCCTTCGACCATCTGGAGCGCTATGCGCGCGACCCGCAGGCACACCACCTTCCGGCCTGGCGGGCGTTCAACCGTCGGGTTCGGGACAACGGGTCGGTGGGCATCTTCCACGAGACCTACAGGCTCACCGGGGCCGACGTCGAGACCATGTACGTCAACATGCCGGCCTTCGGCCTCGGTGGTGCGACAGTCTCGGCACCGGCACGGGCAGGCCGGCAAACCGCCGCGGCGCGGTTGGGAATCCGGCCCGACGGCGCACTACCCGTTCAACCGTAGGAGCCATCAGTGAGGAGAGCTCGATGAATGATCAGTCCCGCAACGTAGTGGTGATTCTTGGTCACCCGGATGGCGCGAGTCTCTGTGCGGGCCTGGCCCGCAGCTACGCCGAGGGTGCCCGCGCGGCCGGTGCAACGGTGCGCGAGATCAACCTCGGTGACCTTGAGTTCGATCCCGTTCTTCGGCATGGCTACAACGAGATTGGGCAATTGGAACCGGATCTGCTTGCTGCGCAGCAGGCGATCGGCTGGGCCGATGTCGTGGTGTTCGTCTACCCCACCTGGTGGGGGTCGGCTCCGGCGCTGCTCAAGGGTTTCGTCGACCGCACTTTCCTGCCGGGATTCGCCTTCAAATACCGCGACAAATCGAAGTTCTGGGACCGGCTGCTCGCCGGACGCAGTGCCCGCCTGATCGTCACCATGGACTCACCGCCCTGGTACTACCGGTGGGTGGTGCGTCAGCCGGGCCATCAGATGATGCGACGCGCCATCCTGGGCTTCAGTGGCGTGAAGCCCGTGCACACAACCGCGTTCGGTCCCGTCCGCTCATCCTCGGTGGAGGCCCGTACGGGTTGGCTGAACCGCACCCGCGCGCTGGGGGAGCGGGACGCTCGGCGTTGAAAACAGTTGGAGCCGTTATTCGTCGGTGAAATCCGCCGGTCGGCGCTGTTGAAAGGCGCGGGTGCCCTCCTTGAAGTCGCGCGACTTCAGCAGGATCAATTGACCTTCGCTTTCGCGGTCGAGGGCGGCGTCGAGTTCGGTCAACGTTGCCGCGTTGATCGCCTGCTTGGTCTTGCGCAGTGCCACCGCCGGCCCGGTCGACAGTCGCTCGATCACCGCCGTCGCGGCCGCATCGAGGCCCTCGGCCGGATGCACCGAACTCACCAGCCCGTACTCGAACGCCTCCGCGGCGGGAATGCGTTCGGCCAGTAGTGCCATGCGCATCGCTCTGATCCGCCCGATGGCGGCGGCCACCAGAGCCGATGCTCCGCCGTCGGGCATCAACCCGATCTTGGTGAATGCCAGCAGGAAAAACGCCTTCTCCGAAGCCAATACGACATCACAGGCCAGGGCCAGCGACACCCCCACGCCGGCTGTCGGACCCTGCACCACGGCCACCACCGGCTTGGGCAACGCGGTGATCGACCGCACGGCGCGGTTGGCCGCGACCAGCAGATCATCGATTGTGGCCGAAGCGGCCTGCGCCGCTTGATCTTCCGCGCTGATCCCGGCTCCCGAGCAGAATCCGCGTCCCGCTCCGCCCAGTCGGACAACCTTCACCTGGGGATCGGTGGCGGCCTGATCCAGCGCATCGGCCAGAGCGTTGAGCATCTCCGTGGTCAGCGAGTTGAGGCTGTCCGGGCGGTTGAACGTCGCCGACAGCACCTGCCCGTCGAGGGAGAGGCTCAGGTCGTCGTTCCCGAGGTAGGTGCCGCCGATGTCAGTGCCCATACGGCAACACGGTACAAAGAGGGTCAGGTACTGATGGAGGCGCCCGGAGAAAGGTCGTATGTCATGGCTGGACCGCTGAAGGGCCTGCGGGTCGTCGAACTGGCCGGTATCGGCCCCGGGCCGCACGGCGCGATGATCCTCGGCGATCTCGGCGCCGACGTCGTGCGCGTCGAGCGCCCCAGCAAGGTGCCCGACCCCAAACCCAACGGTGACTTTTTGATGCGCAGCCGCCGTTCGGTGACCGCCGACCTCAAGAACGAAGCGGACCGCGACCGGGTACTGGCCCTGATCGCCAAGGCCGACGTCCTGATCGAGGGCTTCCGCCCCGGTGTCACCGAACGCCTGGGCCTGGGCCCGGACGATTGCGCCAAGGTCAACGACCGCCTGATCTACGCCCGGATGACCGGCTGGGGTCAGACCGGCCCCCGCGCGCACCAGGCCGGACATGACATCAACTACATCTCGCTCAACGGTGTCCTGCACGCCATCGGCCGGGTCAACGAACGGCCCGTCCCGCCGCTGAACCTGGTCGGCGACTTCGGCGGTGGTTCGATGTTCCTACTGGTCGGCATCCTCTCGGCGCTCTACGAACGCGAGCAATCCGGTAGGGGGCAGGTGATCGACGCCGCCATGGCCGACGGCTCGTCGGTGCTGGCGCAGATGATGTTCGCCTTCCGGCATACCGGGCTGTGGAGCGACGTGCGCGGCACCAACTTGCTCGACACGGGGGCTCCCTACTACGACACCTACGAGTGCGCCGACGGCCGCTACGTCTCCGTCGGCTCGATCGAGCCGCAGTTCTACGCCGAACTCCTCGGAAAACTCGGACTCGACCCGGCCGCCCTGCCCGGCCAGAACGACATCACCCGCTGGCCCGAGGTGCGGGCGATCTTCACCGAGACGTTCCTCAAGCACGGCCGAGACCACTGGGCGGAGGTATTCGCGGGCAGCGACGCCTGCGTCACCCCGGTGCTGAGTTTCGCCGAGATCGAGACCGAGGCGAACAACACCGAGCGGGGCACTTTTTATCGCGAGAACGGCGGGATCTTCCCGATGCCGGCCCCACGGTTCTCTCGCACTCAACCCGACAAGCCCACCCCGCCGCGGGCTCCGGGGGAGGACAACGACGCCGTCATGAGTGACTGGGTATAGTCCCAACCAACCAGTAGGTAGAGATGTGAAGGGATTACGCGAGTGCAGATCAAGGACGCGGTAGCCGTCGTCACCGGGGGAGCCTCCGGACTGGGCTTGGCCACCGCCAAAGCCCTGCTCGACGAAGGCGCCAGGGTCGTCATCCTGGACCTGCCGTCCTCGAAGGGCGAGGACGTGGCCTCTGGGTTGAACGCCGAACTCGGCGACCGCGTTCGATTCGCGCCGGCCGACGTCACCGACGAGGAGGCCGTGACCAAGGCATTCGACATCGCGGAATCGATGGGTCCGGTGCGAGTGGTGGTCAACTGCGCCGGAACCGGCGACGCGATCCGCGTGCTGGGCAAAGCGGGGGTGTACCCGCTGCACAAGTTTGCGCGCATCGTCAACATCAACCTGGTCGGCACTTTCAACGTGCTGCGGCTTGGCGCCGAACGGATGGCCAAGACCGATCCGGTCGGCCCGGCTGACAGCCAGGAACGCGGCGTCATCATCAACACCGCGTCCGTCGCCGCCTTCGACGGCCAGATCGGCCAAGCCGCCTACTCGGCGTCCAAGGGTGGCGTCGTCGGCATGACCCTGCCGATCGCCCGCGATCTGGCCGACAAGCTGATTCGCGTGGTCACCATCGCCCCCGGACTCTTCGACACCCCGCTGCTGGCGGGTCTGCCCGAACCGGCCAAGGCCTCCCTGGGCGCGCAGGTGCCGCACCCCTCGCGGCTGGGCAAGCCGAGCGAATACGGTGCCCTGGCCGTGCATATCGTGGAGAATCCGATGCTCAACGGCGAGGTGATCCGCCTCGACGGCGCGATCCGCATGGCCCCCCGCTGAGCGCTTGCGCGAAGCGAATCAAGACCCCGCTGAGCGCTTGCGCGAAGCGATTTAGACCAGTAAGGAAGTCCTTCGATGACAATCACCACCAAATTCACCGAGACCTTCGGCGTCGAGCACCCGATCGCACAGGGTGGTATGCAGTGGGTGGGCCGCGCGGAACTCGTTGCGGCCGTTGCCAATGCGGGAGCGCTGGGCTTCCTGACGGCGCTGACCCAGCCGACGCCGGCCGACCTGGCCCGCGAGATCGACCGCACCCGCGAGCTGACCGACAAACCGTTCGGGGTGAACCTGACGATCCTGCCGGCCATCACACCGCCGCCCTATGACGAGTACCGCCAGGTCATCGTCGAGGCGGGCATCAAGATCGTCGAGACGGCCGGCTCCAACCCCGCCCCGCACCTGCCCATGTTCCACGACAACGGCATCAAGGTGCTGCACAAGTGCACCTCGGTTCGCCACGCCATCAAGGCACAGAGCCTCGGTGTCGACGGCATCAGCATCGACGGGTTCGAGTGCGCCGGTCACCCCGGTGAGGACGACGTGCCCGGCCTGGTGCTGATTCCGGCGGCGGCCTCGGAGATCGAGATCCCGATGATCGCCTCGGGCGGCTTCGGCGACGCCCGCGGTCTGGTCGCCGCCCTGGCATTGGGCGCCGACGGGGTCAACATGGGCACCCGGTTCATGTGCACCGTCGAGTCGCCGATCCACGAGAACATCAAGCAGGCCATCGTCGACGGCAACGAGCGCGGCACCGAACTGATCTTCCGCAGCCTGCACAACACCGCGCGGGTGGCGTCGAACGCCGTTTCGCGCGAAGTGGTGGAGATCCTCAAGGGTGGCGGGCAGTTCGGCGACGTCATGGAACTGGTGGCCGGCTCCCGAGGCCGCAAGGTGTTCGAGGATGGCGACCCCGACGCCGGAATCTGGACGGTGGGCACCGTGATGGGCCTGATCAACGACATCCCGACCTGCGAAGAGTTGGTCAGCCGGATGGTCAGCGGTGCTGAGGAGATCATCACCGGGCGGCTGGCCGGGATGGTCAACGCCGGCGTTACCGTCTAGGGCGCCAGTTCATCTGACGACGCGAAAACAACAGCGCCCGCCTGGAATCCAGGCGGGCGCTGTTGTCGCGTCTATGACGCCACCAAGTCGGCGTAGATCGACGGACGCGGTTGTGACCCGGGTGCGCCGTCAGGCGTCGGTCAGCTGGCGTTGGCCAGCGGCGGCATGTCCTCGAACTGCTCGGAGGTGTCACCCTCCACGAGGAAGTCGCCGTGATACAGGGCTTCGAAGTCAACTTTGATGACGTCGGCACTCGTGTCGTCGATCCACATGACGCTGAGCTTATTGGTAACCATTAAGGAATCTTTGAGTCACGTTTCGGAAAATGGTGGCAATTTCCCAGCCGGGCTAGATTGGCGTGATGCCACCAGGTGGGTGGGGTGAGGACGTGTGGGTTGCTTAAGCGAATAGCCCGTTTGGCTCTCCGCTTCCCCCGGCGGATTCTGGTGATCGCCGCACTGCTGACGGTGGCCGCCGCGATCTTCGGGATTCCGGTGGCGAATCACCTGTCGGCGGGCGGATTTCAGGACCCGGGGTCGGAGTCCGCGAGCGCTGCCCGGCTGCTCAGTGCGAAGTTCAACCAGAGCGAACAGTTGCTGCTCATCACCGTCGACGACCCGGCCGGAGCTGCTGGTGACCGTGGCCGCCGCGTCGGAACGGGAATCGTCGACCGCTTAACCGCGTCACCGTACGTGCTCGGTGTGACCTCGCCGTGGACCTCTCCGCCCTCGGGCGCTGCCGACTTGCTGAGCAGAGACGGCAGAATCGGCCTCATCGTGGCCACCATCGCCGGCGGTGAGGACAAGGCACAGAAGTACGCCGTATCCCTCATTCAGCCGCCGGGGGGTGAACCGTTGGTGGGCGATCGGGATGGAGTGGCCGTGCGGGCGGGCGGCACGGCGATGATTTACCACCAGATCAACACCCAGACGATGAGTGACCTGCTGTTGATGGAATCGATCGCGGTCCCGCTGAGCTTCCTGGTCCTGGTGTGGGTCTTCGGCGGACTGGTCGCCGCGGCCCTCCCGATGATGGTCGGGGTGATCTCGATCCTGGGAACGATGTCGGTGTTGCGGCTCATCACCGGATTCACCGAGGTGTCGATCTTCGCGCTCAACATCGCCACCGCTCTGGGCCTCGCTCTGGCGATCGACTACACCCTGTTGATCGTCAGTCGGTACAGGGACGAACTCGAGGCCGGGGCCGATCGGGATGCCGCCCTGTTGCGGACCATGGGGACCGCCGGGCGAACCGTTTTGTTCTCCGCGGTCACCGTGGCGCTGTCGCTGTCGGCACTGCTGCTGTTCCCGATGTATTTCCTCCGGTCATTCGCCTATGCGGGTATCGCGACCGTGGCGTTCGCGGCAGCGGCGGCGGTGATCGTCACCCCGGCGGCGATGGTGGTACTCGGAAGCCGGCTGGATTCCTTCGACATTCGCCGCCTCATGCGTCGGATGCTGGGGCGCCCGGAGCCGTCACCGAAGTCGGTGGAGCGCCAGTTCTGGTACCGCTCCACGAAATTCGTGATGCGCCGGGCGATTCCGATCGGTCTGGCGATCATCGCTCTGCTGATGTTGCTCGGCGCGCCGTTCCTGCGGGCGAAGTTCGGCAACCCCGACGATCGGGTGCTGCCCCGAAGCGCGTCCGCCCGCCAGGTCGGCGACCAGTTGCGCAACGACTTCGCCAGCGACCTCAACACCGGTCTGAGCATCGTCCTTCCGGAGGCCCCGGAACCCGGGGAACTGGACCGCTACGCCGCCCGACTGTCCCGGGTACCGAACGTCACGCTGGTGTCTTCCCCGGGTGGGACCTTCGTCAACGGCAGTCTGGTCGGGCCGCCGTCGGCTGCGACCGGGGTCGCGCAGGGCAGTGCGTTCCTCTCGGTGCGCAGTGCTGCCCCGCTGTACTCGACGGCGTCGAAGACACAATTGGAGCTAATACACGCGATACCCACTCCGCCCGGGCATCAGGTGCTGGTCGGTGGGGTGGCCCAGATCGCCACAGACATCGTGGCCGCAGTGACGTCCCGAATGCCATTGGTGCTGGCGCTGATCGGGGTGATCACCTTCGTTCTGCTGTTCCTGCTGACCGGAAGCCTGATACTGCCGTTGAAAGCCCTGGTGCTCAACGTGCTCTCGCTGTCGGCGGCGTTCGGTGCATTGGTCTGGATCTTCCAGGAGGGCCATCTGGGGGCCTTCGGCACCACCTCGACCGGCACGCTGGAGGCCAACATCCCGGTGCTGATGTTCTGCGTGGCGTTCGGGCTCTCGATGGACTACGAGGTGTTTCTGCTGGCCCGGATCCGGGAGTTCTGGCTGGCATCTCCCCAGACCCGTGCCGACAGCGACGAGAGCGTGGCACTGGGCCTGGCCCGGACCGGGCGGGTGGTCACCGCGGCCGCCCTGATCATGGCGATCGCCTTCGCGGCGCTGATCGCCGCGCAGGTCTCGTTCATGCGGATCTTCGGCGTGGGTCTCACGCTGGCTGTCCTGGTCGATGCGACCCTGGTGCGGATGGCGCTGCTGCCCGCGTTCATGCATGTCATGGGGCGGTTGAACTGGTGGGCGCCGCGCCCCTTGGTGCGTTTGCACGAACGAGTCGGGCTCAGCGAGTAGGGCTATCGTGAGGGAGTGACCCAGCCCGGACAGACGCTCGACCACCCCTTCTTCGCTCGGCTCTGGACGCTGATGTCGTCTCACGAGACTCCGCTGTTGCGCCGGCTGCGCACCGAGAATCTCGAGGGGCTGTTCGGCAGGGTCCTGGAGGTTGGAGCCGGAACCGGCACCAACTTCGCCCACTACCCCGACACCGTGGACCGGGTCGTTGCGGTCGAACCGGAGACGCGGCTGGCGCCGGAGGCACGCAAGGCGGCGGAATCAGCGCCGGTTCCAGTCACCGTGGTGGAGTCGACGATCGAAACACTCTCGGGTACCGAGCCGTTCGACGCGGTGGTGTGCTCACTGGTGCTGTGCTCGGTGGACAACCCGGGAGCCGTTCTGCGCCAACTGAACTCGATGCTGAAACCCGGTGGGGAGTTGCGCTACTTCGAGCACGTCGCCAGCGGCGGGTGGCGAGGCCGGCTGCAACGGCTCGCCGACGCCACGCTGTGGCCGCGGATTTCGGGCAACTGCCACACGCACCGGGAAACCGAGCGGTCGATCACCGCTGCGGGCTTCACGGTGGAGTCCGCCCGCCACCAGTGGAC
>CAIOYU010000024.1 GCA_903862565.1 uncultured Actinomycetes bacterium
GCCACACCCTTCGGGGTTCCCGTGGATCCCGAGGTGAAGATGATCCACGCGTCGTCGTCGACGGTCGGCGGTGCGGCGCCCAGGCCCCGTGATGAGCCCGTCCCGGGGGTCAACCCGGCCTCGGTGATGATGGCCGCCACCCCGGCTTCCCCGAACACCAGTTGGGCGCGTTCGTCGGGATCGTCGGCGTCGACCGGAACGTAGGCCGCGCCCGCGGCGAGAGTGGAGAGGATCGCCATGTACAGGGAGTAACTGCCCGACGGCATCCGGATTCCGACCCGGTCGCCCCGGCCGATGCCGCGGTCGGCCAGCCACCGCACCCCGTCCTCGATGTCGGCGATCATCTCGGCGTAGCTCAGCTGGACTTCCCCGTCGTCGATGCCGGTGGCCTCGGGGAATCGGGTGGCTGTGTCGTAGAGGATGTCGACGAGGGTGCGTGGCGCGGGAGCCTCGTGCGAGCGCAGGTAGTGCGGGAGGACTTCCGGCATCGTCACGCCGAAATCCTAAAGCGTTATGCCGCCCGAGGATGGGTTCCGCGAGCCCGGCTGGCCCAAATGGTGCGGACCTGAGACACTTGCGGGGCAGAGGGGAGTACTCCTTTCGCCGCGGTGCCGTCACCACGTCGACCCCGGGTCGACCGGTTCCGCGGGCCGCGATGGTTGCACGGCGTCGCGGCGGAAGAGACCTCAGGCGTGCTCGGACGAGTCCCGGAACGGCTGGAGGTCTGCCCAAGATGAACGTATCGGCCCTGGAATGGGGCATCACGCTGGCGGGCACGCTCGCCGTGCTCCTGGTCGATCTGCTGGTCTTCGCCCGGCGACCCCACGAACCGAGCACGCGAGAGTGCGTGACCGCGCTCACGGTCTACGTCGGGCTGGCGGTGGCGTTCGGTCTGTGGGTATGGAACTTCCACGGCAGCGGTTACGGGCTGGAGTTCTACGCGGGGTGGCTCACCGAATACAGCCTGTCGGTGGACAACTTGTTCATCTTCGTCATCATCATGGCCAGCTTCAAAGTGCCCAAGCGCTATCAGCAGCAGGCGCTGCTGATCGGCATCGTGCTCGCGCTGATCTTCCGCGGCGTGTTCATCGCGCTCGGAGCCGTTGCCATTGCGCAGTTCTCGTGGATCTTCTACCTCTTCGGGGCGTTCCTGGTGTTCACTGCGGTCAAGCTGGCCCGGGACACCGAACACAGCGACGACGCCGACAACGCGGTGGTCCGATTCGCGCGGACCTACCTGAACACCACCGACACCTGGCACGGGATGAAGCTGTATGTCAAAGCCGGCCGCAAACGTCTGATGACGCCGATGTTCCTGGTGGTGGTGGCTCTGGGAACCACCGATCTGCTGTTCGCGCTGGATTCCATCCCGGCGATCTACGGGCTGACCCACGAGCCGTACCTGGTGTTCACCGCCAACGTCTTCGCGTTGATGGGCCTGCGCCAGCTGTACTTCCTCCTCGGTGACCTGCTCAACCGGCTGGTCTACCTGTCGCAGGGCCTGGCGTTCGTGCTGTTCTTCATTGGTGTCAAGCTCCTGCTTCACGCGTTGCACGAGAACGAGGTGCCGTTCATCAACGGTGGTGAGCCGGTCGCGGTGCCGGAGATACCGACCCTGCTGAGCCTGGCGGTGATCGTGGTGACCCTGCTCCTGACGACGGTGGCCAGTTTGATCAAGTCGCGACGGGATGCCCGCTGAGGCCGGTGGGGGTCAGTCCCA
>CAIOYU010000025.1 GCA_903862565.1 uncultured Actinomycetes bacterium
GCTGTCCCCCGGCCCCGGCACCCCGGAGCGCGCCGGCGCCTCCATCGGCCTGGTCCGGGCATGTGCGGCAGCGGGAACCCCCCTGCTCGGTGTGTGCCTGGGACACCAGGCCATCGGCGTGGCGTTCGGAGCGACGGTCGACCGGGCGCCCGAATTGCTGCACGGCAAGACCAGCAGCGTTTTCCACACCAATGTCGGTGTGCTGCATGGCGTTCCGGACCCCTTTACCGCCACCCGATATCACTCGCTGACGATCCTGCCGCAGACTGTGCCGCCGGAGTTGGAGGTCACCGCCCAGACCCGGGGCGGAGTCATCATGGCGGTCCGCCATGTGGACCTGCCCATCCACGGTGTGCAGTTCCACCCGGAGTCCATCCTCACCGAAGGCGGCCACCGGATGCTGGCCAACTGGCTGGGCTATTGCGGCCAGGCGCCCGAGGAGTCCCTGGTGCGCCGCCTCGAGCACGAGGTGGCCGAGGCCGTCCACCGTGCGACAGCCGGCGAATCCCGGGCAGTCGGCTAGGACGCGAAGTCCAGGGTGACCGAGCCCCCGAAGTTCACCCCGGCGCCCGGCGCCGGGCTCTGGGTCACCACGGCATTGGTCTTCTGACCGCTGTTCTGCACGTCGGGCCCCTTCACGAGCACCCCGGTCCAGCCGAGCGCGCGCAGTGTGGGCTCCAGATCCACCCAGAACTGCCCGACCACGTTGGGCATGACGAACTGGTTGCCCTTGGAGACCTTCAGGGTGATGGCGGTGTCCAGGGCGGCCGACGTGCCCGCTGACGGGTCCACACCGAGCACCTCACCGGCGGTCTGAGGGCTGTCGACCGGGTTGGTCAGGATGCTCTGGAATCCGAGCGTGTTGAGGTTCTTGGTGGCCTGGTCGACGGTCTGGCCGCTGACGTCGGGAATGTCGCGGGTCGACGGTCCGGTGCCCACCACCAGGGTGATCTCGTTGGTGATCGCCGAGGACTGGTTGGCCGGCGGAAGGGTGCTCAGCACCGTGTCCTTCTGCTGGCGGGTCGAGGTGGCCTCGGTCTGCTTGAACTTGGTGAACCCTGCCGCGGCGAGGCGCTTGACCGCCTCGGCGTAGCTCAGCGACGACACATCGGGCACCTCGCGTTGCTCGGGCCCGGTGGAGACGCTGATGGCGATCTCGTCGCCGGCGGCGACCGTCGAGTCCTGCGCAGGTTCGGTGCCGATGACGTGGTCGGGTGCGACGGCGTTGTCCGGCTTCTGCTGGGTGCGGATCTTGAAGCCCTTGTTCTGCAACTCCGCGATGGCGTCCGCCGAGATCTTGCCGCGGACGTCGGGGACCTGAACCGGTCGCGGCTTGCCGCCGACCATGTTGATCGCCAGCGCCACCACCACCGTCAGGACGGCCAGGATTGCACCGGCCACCAGCCAGCGCCCGATCCCACGCTTGTTGGAGTAGTCCGCATAGTCGTACCCCAGCGGAACCGAGGACCCGGAGGGATCCGTCCGTGGCCCGCCCCGCGCGGAGGTCATCATGTGGGTGCGCTCGGCCTGCGTCATCACCCGTGGCGCTTCGGGCTTCTCCCCGCTGTGCACCCGAACCAGGTCGGTGCGCATCTCGGCAGCGGTCTGGTAGCGGTTGTCGGGGTTCTTCGCCAGCGCCTTGAGGACGACGGCATCGAGTTCCGGTGAGATCCCGGGATGGCGTTGCGACGGCGGTTGCGGGTCCTCCCGGACATGCTGATACGCCACCGCCACCGGGGTGTCGCCGACGAAAGGTGGCTCCCCCGTGAGGACTTCGTAAAGCACGCAGCCCAGCGAGTACACGTCGGAGCGAGCGTCGACGGTCTCGCCGCGGGCCTGCTCGGGCGAGAGGTACTGCGCCGTGCCGATCACCGCGGCGGTCTGAGTGACGCGGTTGCCGCTCTCGGCGATGGCCCGGGCGATGCCGAAGTCCATCACCTTCACCGCACCGGTCTTGGAGATCATGATGTTGGCCGGCTTGACGTCGCGGTGGATGATCCCGTGCTGGTGGCTGAAGTTCAGCGCCTGGCAAGCGTCGGCGATCACCTCGAGTGCGCGTCGCGGCGGCATCGGGCCGTCGTGGTGGACGATGTCGCGCAGGGTGACCCCGTCGACGTACTCCATGACGATGTAGGGCAGCGGGCCACGCGGTGTCACAGCCTCGCCGGTGTCGTACACCGCCACGATAGCCGGATGGTTCAGTGCCGCCGCGTTCTGCGCCTCGCGGCGGAACCGCAGGTAGAAGCTCGGATCACGGGCCAGGTCGGCGCGCAGAACCTTCACGGCGACGTCGCGGTGCAACCGGAGATCCCGGCCCATGTGCACCTCCGACATCCCGCCGAAGCCGAGGATCTCGCCCAACTCGTAGCGGTCGGAGAGGTGTTGCGGAGTGGTCATCGCACCGTCTCAAATCGGATCTGGGTGATGTGCATGCCGGAATCTGTTCGGCCCCCGCGCCAGGCGGACGGCTTGACCGGCGGTTCAGGCGCGCCGGGCGTCACCGTCTCGGTCTCGGTGCGCTGCACCGGGGTGCTGTTTCGCTTGTCCCGGTCGGTCATCACGATGAGCACCGCGCTGATGATCGCCAGCAGGCCGAGCACCCCGGCGGCCCACAGCAGTGCGCGCTGGCCCGAGGAGAACGCCCGTCGCGCCGGCGGCGGGGTCCGATGGCTGGGGGCCGGCCGGGGGGCCGGCCGGGGTCGCGCGACCACGGCGGGGCGAACCTCCGTCGCCGCGCGGGCGGAGCCCGGAATCGCCGCGGGGCTGGCCTTGATGGTCGGGGCGGAGTTGGGCCGCGGTGGCCGGCGTCCCGAGCGCACGGCGGACACCGCGTCGGCGAACTGCGAGCCGTTGCGGTACCGCATGCCCGGGCTCTTCACCAGGGTGATCTCGATGAGTTCGCGCACGTTCGGCGGCAGATCCGCGGGTAGTGGCGGCGGGGTCTCTTTGATG
Organism: uncultured Actinomycetes bacterium; assembly: GCA_903862565.1. Lineage (GTDB taxonomy): Bacteria > Actinomycetota > Actinomycetes > Mycobacteriales > Mycobacteriaceae > Mycobacterium. The sequence goes on from CAIOYU010000025.1 coordinate 2,953, forward strand.
TGCTTCATCGCGACAGTCAGCGCGCCGTCGCCGGTGAACGGCCGCTTGCCCGAAAGTGCCTCATAGCCAACGACTCCCAGCGAATAGACGTCGCTGGCGGCGGTGGCGTCCTCACCCAGGGCCTGCTCGGGGGCGATGTACTGGGCGGTGCCCATCACCATGCCGGTCTGGGTGACCGGGGCGGCATCGACGGCCTTGGCGATACCGAAGTCGGTGAGCTTCACCTGCCCGGTGGGGGTGATCAGAATGTTCCCCGGCTTGACGTCGCGGTGCACCAGGCCGGCCGCGTGTGCCACCTGAAGAGCGCGCCCGGTCTGCTCGAGCATGTCCAGCGCATGGCGAAGCGACAATCGGCCACTGCGCTTGATCACCGAGTTCAGGGGCTCGCCGTTGACGAGTTCCATCACCAGGTAGGCCGTGCGGCCCTCACCGTCGATGTCGGTTTCGCCGTAGTCGTGGACGGCGGCGATACCGGAGTGATTGAGCATCGCAACCGTGCGTGCCTCGGTGCGGAACCGCTCCAGGAACTCCGGGTCGGAGGAGAACTCCTGTTTGAGGACCTTCACCGCGACCCGGCGGCCCAGGCGGCTGTCGACGGCCTCCCACACCTGGCCCATGCCACCGGTGGCGATGAGCCGCTGCAGCCGGTACCGCCCGGACAGCGTGGCGCCGACGCGGGGACTCATGGCTTGCCTCGCTTCGCTCGGCTGCGGGGGCTCATGGCTTGCCTCGCTTCGCTCGGCTGCGGGGGCTCATGGCTTGCCTCGCTTCGCTCGGCTGCGGGGGCTCACGACGCCCCCTGCAGAACGGCCGCCATGGTGGCGCGGCCGATCGGGGCGGCAAGTGCACCGCCGGTGGCTGCCAGGCGGTCGCCACCGTTCTCCACCAGCACCGCGACAGCCACCTTAGGATTCTGCGCGGGCGCGAACGCGATGTACCACGCGTGCGGCGGGGTGTTTCGCGGATCGGTGCCGTGTTCGGCGGTGCCTGTCTTGGAGGCGATCTGCACTCCGGGAATCGCCCCGTTTTGCTGGGTGAACTTCTCGGCACCAACCATCAAATCAGTGAGCTTAGCCGCGATCTGCGGCGACACCGCGCGGCGCTGTTCGGTCGGCGCCGTGACGCTGAGGTCCGTCAGGTCCGGGCCCTCCAGCCGGTCCACCAGATATGGCTGCATGACCACGCCGCCATTGGCGATCGCAGCGGCCACCATGGCGTTCTGCAGGGGTGTGACCGCGACGTCCTTCTGCCCCATGCTCGACATTCCGACCGCGGCGGCGTCGGGCATCGCACCGACGGTGGACTCGGCCACCTCCAGCGGAATGGCCGCCGGCGGCGCGTCGAATCCGAACGCGTCGGCGGCGTTGCGCAGGGCGTCGCCGCCAAGGCGCATCCCGAGTTGGACGAAGGCGGTGTTGCACGACCGCGCGAAGGCTTCCTTCAGCGGCGCGGTGGGGTTGTTACCGCACGGGGTGCCGCCGTAGTTCTCCAATGTGTTGGTGCTGTTGGGCAACGGGATCTGGGGCGCTGCCGTCAGCTGCTCGTTCTCCCCGATGCCGGCCTGCAGCGCCGCGGCGGTGGTGATGACCTTGAACGTCGACCCCGGCGGGTAGCGCTCGGCGATCGCGCGGTTGGTCATCGGTGACTGCGGGTCGTCGCGAAGCCGCTGCCAGGTCTCCCCCTGGGCCTCGGTGTCGTGGGTGGAGAGCAGGTTCGGGTCGTACGACGGCGCCGAGACCATCGCCAGGATCTTGCCCGTCGAAGGCTCCAGCGCCACCACCGAGCCCATGCACGGTCCGTTGCAGCCCTGCCGGAGGGCATCCCAGGCGGCCTGCTGCACCCGGGGCATGATCGTGGTGTCGACGTTGCCGCCCCGCGGGTCGCGTGCGGTGAAGAAATCTGCCAGGCGCTTCCCGAACAGCCGCTCGTCGGATCCGTTGAGCACCGGGTCCTCGGCCCGCTCCAGGCCCGCGCTGGAGAAGCGCAACGAGTAGAAGCCGGTCACCGGCGCGTAGGAGAACGGGTCCGGGTACACCCGCAGGTACCGGTAGTGGCCGTTGGTCGACACCGAGTAGGCCAGCATCTGGCCGTTGGCGGTGATCTGTCCGCGCTGCCGGGAGTACTCGTCGAGCAGGATGCGCTGGTTGCGCGGGTCGGCGCGCAGGGCGTCGGACCGGAACACCTGAGTCACCGTGGCGTTGATCAGCAGCAGCACGATCAACGCCATGACCATCAGCGAGATGCGGCGGAGGGAAGTGTTCATGCGCGGCCGATCACCTCGGTTCGCGCCGCGGCGATCGGCGTGTGCTGGCTGGTGCTGACGGGCCGGCGGGCCGCGTGCGAAATACGGATCAGGATGGCCAGCAGCAGGTAGTTGGCCACCAGTGACGAGCCGCCGTAGGACATCCACGGCGTGGTCAGCCCGGTCAGCGGGATCAGCCCGGTGACGCCGCCGACCACGATGAACAGCTGGATGCCCAGAGTGGAGGCCAGGCCGGCGGCCAGCAGCTTGCCGAAGCTGTCCCGCACGGCGATGGCGGTCCGGAGCCCGCGGACGATCACGATGGCGTAGAGCATCAGCACGCCGGCCAGCCCAACCAGGCCGAGTTCCTCACCGACGACGGCGATGATGAAGTCCGTCGACGCCGCCGGGACGGTGCCCGGCTGGCCGTTGCCCAGGCCGGTGCCGAAGACGCCGCCGGTGGCGAAGCTGAACTGCGACTGCACCATCTGATAGCCCGCGCCCTCGGGGTCGGCGAACGGGTCGAGCCAGGTCTGCACACGGCCGCGGACGTGCCCGAAGAGGTGGTAGGCGACAAAACTTCCCGCACCGAACAGGGTCAGCCCGATCACCACCCAGCTGAAGCGCTCCGTCGCGATGTAGACCATCACCAGGAAGGAGGCGTATAGCAGCAGGGACGTGCCGAGGTCCTTTTCGAAGACCATCACCCCGACCGAGATGACCCAGGCCGCCAGCAGCGGGGCGAGGTCCCGTGGGCGCGGGAGATCCATGCCCAGGAAATGCTTGCCGGCGCTGGCGAACAGGTTGCGCTTGGCCACCAGCACCCCGGCGAAGAACACCAGCAGCAGGATCTTGGAGAACTCCGCGGGCTGAATACTGAAGCCGGGCAGGCGAATCCAGATCTTCGCGCCGTTGGTCTCCGACAGCTTGGTGGGCAGCAGCGCCGGTATGGCCAGCAGCACAAGGCCGGTGAACCCGCAGATGTAGTCATAGCGGGCCAGCATCCGGTGATCCTTGAGGAACACCACCACCAGCGTGAAGCCCACGACGCCCAGCAGCGTCCAGGCCATCTGCTGACCTGCGCCGGGCCCGTCGGCCCCGGGAACCAGGTCGAGTCGGTGGATCAGCACCAGCCCCAGCCCGTTGAGCAGCGCCACCACCGGCAGCAGCAGTGGGTCGGCGAACGGCGCAAACCGCCGGATCGCCAGATGCGCGCCGAGGAACAGCGCCAGGAACGCGCACGTGTAGGTCAACAGGTCCCAGCGCAGGCCCTGCTCCTGATTGGCTTCGACGATCAGCAGCGCGATGCCGGTGATCAGCGTCGCGAAACACAGCAACGCCAACTCGGAGTTGCGGCGGGTGGGCAGCGCCGGGATCACGGCCACCGGCGCCTGGGGCGCGGTGGTCATGTGCGATCCGCCTTCGGCGCAGCACTGCTGGTCATGTGTGACCTCGCCAGGTGCCCGCTCATACCGCGGCCCGGCAATCGGTGCCCGGCTTCGGCGGGGCGGCGGGCAGGGCTGACGTCGGCGGCGCCGGGCTGGTCGGGGTCTGGGTGGCCGGCGGCGGCCCGGGTAGCGGGCCCAGGGGGCGCGCCGGGGCCGCGGGCGGCGGGCATTCCGGGAGCAGCGAGTTGCGGGCGAGGGCGCGCAACTGGCTGATGGCGTTGTCGAGGTTCCCGGTGGGAAGCCCGGCCAGGACCTGGGCGCGTTCGGAGGGGCGAAGGTCCTGCAGCGTCATCAATGAGCACCCCAATGCGGCACCGGACTGCCCGTAGCTCACCTCCGACGGCTCACCGCGGTCGTTCACGCACGCGGCCAGGTAGGGCTCGTGCAGCGTGAGACCCGGAAACGAGCCCGGGATTCCACGCATGATCGTCACGGTGTCGCCCTGGGCGCTGACGTAGTAGTGACCGCGGATGATCTTGTATCCGATGCCCAGACCGGCCAGGGCCAGCAGTGCGATCAGGGCCGCGACGATGAGGATCCGCTTGCGCGACTTGGGTTTTGGCGGTGGATCGGCTTCCGGTACCACCCGATTGGCCACCGCGGGCCGCGGCGCGATCACCGATGCCCGACCGGCAGCGGTGTTCGGCGGTGCCAACTGGTCGTCGTCGGTGGACACCGCCCCGGCCAGGATGGGCCGGGTCTGTCCGCCGTAGTCGCGTTCGACGACATCGGCGACGACGACGGTGACGTTGTCCGGTCCGCCGCCGCGCAACGCGAGTTCGATCAGCCGGTCGGCGCTGGCGGCGACGTCAGGGAGCTTGAGCGCTTCCAGGATGGTGTCGTGGCGCACCGGGTCGGACAGGCCGTCGGAGCACAGCAGATAGCGGTCACCGACGTGGGCCTCCCGCATGGTCAGCGCCGGGGACACCTCGTGCCCGGTCAGCGCCTGCATGATCAGCGAGCGCTGCGGGTGGCTGTGCGCCTCCTCGGCGGTGATGCGACCCTCGTCGACGAGGGTCTGCACAAACGTGTCGTCCTTGGTGATCTGGGTCAGCTCACCGTCGCGCAGCAGGTAGCCGCGGGAGTCGCCGACGTGCACCATGCCCAGACGGTCGCCGGCGAAGAGGATGGCGGTGAGCGTCGTCCCCATTCCCTCGAGGTCGGGGTGCAGGCCCACCTGTTCGGCGATCGCGGCATTGCCCTCGTAGACCGCGCGTTCCAGTTTGGCGAGCAGGTCTCCGCCCGGTTCGTCGTCGTCGAGGTGGGCGAGCGCGGCGATCACCAGTTGGGAGGCGACTTCACCGGCGGCATGACCGCCCATGCCGTCGGCCAGGGCCAGCAGCCGGGCACCGGCGTACACCGAGTCCTCGTTGTTGGCGCGAACCAGTCCGCGGTCGCTGCGGGCGGCGTAGCGCAGGGCCATGGTCACGGGCGTAACTCGATCGCCGTCTTACCGATGCGGACCGGCGTGCCGATCGGGACGCGCACCGCCGTCGTCACCTTGGCCCGATCCAGGTAGGTGCCGTTGGTCGAGCCGAGATCCTCGACGTACCAGTCCGCTCCGCGCTGGGACAGCCGGGCGTGGCGGGTGGAGGCGTAGTCATCGGTGAGCACCAATGTCGAGTCATCAGCGCGCCCGATCAGCACGGGTTGGCTGCCCAGCGTGATCCGGGTACCGGCCAGGGCACCCTCGGTGACCACCAGGTACCGGGCCGCGGCCCGGCCCTGCTTCGTGGCGGAGCGGCCACCGCGCAGCGGCCGGCCCCGGCGCACCATCACCGAACCGGTGGGCGCGTAGATGTCGTTGCGCAGGATGCGCAGCACCGAAAAGATGAACAGCCACAGCAACAGCAGGAAGCCGGCGCGCGTCAGCTGCAGAACCAGTCCCTGCATGCGCTACTCGGGCCTTCCTGTCGTGGACGCCGGGGTCGACGTCGGCAACGTCACAGGATACTTGGGTGCCGCTATGCGCGAGGGCGAAGCGCGTCGGCTCCGCCCCCGTGCATGATCTCCCGGTCGACCTCAGCGAACGTGGACGATGATTTCGGAGTGGCCCAGGCGGATCACGTCGCCGTCCGCGAGCTGCCACTCCTGGACCGGTGCGTTGTTGACCGTGGTGCCGTTGGTCGAGTTCAGGTCGCTCAGCAGAGCCACCTGGCCGTCCCAGCGGATCTCCAGGTGCCGCCGCGACACCCCGGTGTCGGGCAGGCGGAACTGGGCCTCCTGGCCGCGGCCGATGACGTTGGCGCCTTCCCGCAGCTGGTAGGTGCGGCCGCTGCCGTCGTCGAGCTGCAGGGTGATCGCACGCCCGGCCGCCGGGTAGTCACCGGCCGGCGGTGCGTAACCGGCGTGACCGCCGGGTGCCGGCTGGCCGTAGTCGTAATCCGGTGCGGCCGGTGCGGCGGCCGGCGGTGCATATCCGCCGTAACCGGCCGGTTGGCTATAGTCGGGCGCGTAGTCCGGCTGCGCGGCGGGCTGGGCGTAGTCGGGCTGCGCGTAATCCTGCTGGCCGTACTCCGGCCGACCGTAGGCACCGCCGTAGCCGGGTTGGTAGCCGGGCTGCGGGGGGTAGTCCGGGCGGGGTTCGTAGCGGCCGGGTGCCGGGCGGCCGTAGTCGTAGTCACCGGCCGGGGGTGCGTATCCGCCGCCGGGGGGCGGCCCGTAGGGCTGGCCCTGCTGGGGGTATCCCCCGGGCGCGGGCCGGTAGCCCTGGTCGTACCCCGGGGCTGCCGGGGCGTTGTACCCGGCGGCCGGGGGGCGCTGCTCGTAGCCCGGGTAACCCTGGCCATAACCGCCCTGGCCGGGTGCGTAGCCCTGGCCGTAACCCTGTCCGTACCCCTGCTCGGGGTAACCGCCCTGGTCGTAGCCCGGCCGGGGCGCGTAGCCCTGCTCCTGGGGGTAGGCGGGACGCTGCGGATCCGGGGCGCCGGCGCGCGACTCGTCCTGCGGGCGGCCGTACTGGTCGTCGAAGTACTCATCGCCAGGGTTGCCCTGGCCGCCGCGGTAGGTCGGGTTGTCGGTCATCGCTGATGCTCCTGGTTCTGCGCTGTACGCATGGGTCGATTGTGCTTGGGCGGATGGGGCGGGCGATGGGCGGGGGTCGGGTGGGGCGGGCGATGGGCGGGGGTCGGCATCGGGGTTGACGACGGCCCGGGCGCGGTACTGGCCGGTGTGCAGGCCCTCGGACTGCTCGAACCGGACGACGACGTCCCCGTAAGTCTGCCAGCCCTGGTCCTGAAGGTAACCCGCCAAGTGCCGGGCGAACGCCGTCGCGGTGAAGTCCCGATCGTTGGTGAACCGCGCGTAATCGCTGGTACTGAGGGTGATGATGTACTCGTTGGGGGCCAGGTAGAGCTCATCGGGGAGGGTCTGCACGGCGTCGGAGGCCTCGCGCCGGAGCAGGGCCTCGACCTCCTGGGGGACGATCGACCCGCCGAACACCCTGGCGAACGCATCGCCGACGCCGTCCTCCAGCATCCGTTCGATGCGTTGAACCAGACCTCTCTGGTTAGCCAACAGACCGCCCTACACTTCCGCAATCGCGGCACACCGAAGGCGCGCCGCCCTTGTTGCTAATGGTATCGGCTGGCGCGGGCCCTCGAGCACGCCGAAATCACTTCAAATCGCATTCAACCTGGTCACGAAGCGGTGAAGGAGTCGGGTTCACTTCGGTTGAGTACCCCCACCGGCACCGTGATAGGCTCCTGCGGTCATTCGGGCGAGTGGCGGAATGGCAGACGCGCTGGCTTCAGGTGCCAGTGTCCTCCGGGACGTGGGGGTTCAAGTCCCCCTTCGCCCACACAGAGCAGTTCCTCGAACTGCGAGCACTTAGGTCACGAACTCGAAAGAGGTCGTGACCTTTGTGTTTGGGGGGAATCGAGGTTGTGGGCCCCGGTTTCGACGTTGGCGGGGATTTGGGCGGCAGAATCCCCAGTCGCTTCGAGGCTTGGTTGCGGTCGCAAAGGCCCGCGCGAACTGTCGGTGGGGGTAGACACACTTGGTTAAGCGGTCGGTACGGCCCGAACTGGGATCCAGTGCAACACTTAGGTGGATCGTTACTTGGCAGGGGGACACGAGATGACGAAGATGGCGACGTTGTCCGACGATGAGCTCCGGAAGCGGCGAACGACGATTCTTGAAAAGCTGGGCGTCTCCCTCGATGAGCTTCGGGAGCGCGCGGAGCGCTACGCGCTCGTCGGAGACGAGCATGAGGCTTGGGAGCAGCTGGAATCAATATCGTTCCTGCTTGGGGAGAATCGGGCCTGAGCAGTCGGTGTGGTTCTTAATCACGATGGATTCAACGGCCGAGTAACCCGATTTCGTCGGCGACGTGGATCGGGCAGCGAAATGCTTCGCTGGCCCGGACGTTGATTGGAGTGGAATTCGCTTCGGCGGACAGCGAGAGATTGCGCGCCGTTGTTGACGCGAAAATCAACCTTTTGGCGCCCGAGTCGGCATCCAGCGAGCTGGCCCAGCTAGTAGTGAATTACAAGCTCTGCGCCGATTCCTATGGCGACTACATGGCTGTGGAGCACTCGACTTTCGAACTGAGGGCCAAACTAGACCGAGCACCGATCATACGGTGGGATTTCGATCGCCGGCCTCGGCGAAAGCCCAGTTCGCACGTCCAGGTCACCGCCCACCGAGGTGCGTTGTATCACTTGCTTTCTCGACTGGAGCATCCCAACCCGCACACCATGGAAGCCCTTCATATACCGATGGGCGGTGAGCGGTTCCGTCCCTGCCTCGAGGACATCGTCGAATTCCTGATTCGAGACTGCGGCTTTAGCGGCTCGAGCGCCTGGGAAGAGACCGTTCGCGCGGGTCGGGCCAAATGGCGACGCATCCAAACCAGGGCCGTCGTGCGTGATTCACCGGAATCGGCCGCCACCGAGTTGGAAGCCATGGGTTATCACGTGAAACGCCCTTCGAGTGGACCTATTCAGGACAGAATCGACCGACTCACTGCGTGGTAGGGCGAGTCGGCAGCTGAGAGTTGGTGGGCCCAACCGCCCGCCCGTCGGCAATTGGTGCGGCAAGCCCCGGCAATTCAGTAACTTGACATCGGAGGTTTGCGACAAGGGGGTCTTCTCGGTGTCGTCCCAGACCCGGGCCACGATCGCCCCCACGGTGCGCCAGGCGATCCGCATCAACTCGCACACCGCGGTTTTCGAGCACGCCACCGCCAGCCAGGCCACCGTCGCGTCGAAAGCCAGACTGTGCCC
>CAIOYU010000026.1 GCA_903862565.1 uncultured Actinomycetes bacterium
CCCCCCGTTGCACGCACTGCCCGCCGCGCAGTCCCCGGCCACGCTGCCGTAGCTGTACCCATTGCCGATCAGTAACCCCGCATCCGGATGCGCTGCGGTGCCGTCGGAAAAGAACACCCTGATGACCGACCCGGGTTGCCAAGCCGGCGAGGCGGCCGCCGATGCCGGGTGTGCAGCGGTGGTCTTCGTCGCTGCCGTACTCCCCGGGACAGTTGTCGCCGGATGCACCGCACCGCCTGCCGTCGAATCCCCCACGTGACTGCCGGCACGGCCACCGACGCCGCTATCAGCGGCAGCCGTCCCCGACCCGCCGGTAAACGCCGACCCGGCCAGCACAGCCCCCACACCCAGACCCAACACACCGGCCCCCAACCAGGCATACGGCTGCCGTGTGCGCCGACCCCGCCGCCCGCGCCGTGGGGACTGCCCCGGCAACGAAGACCCGCCCGGCTGGACACCCGCAGCCGCACCATCACCCATCGAAGCCATCGTCGCGACCCCCACGTCGGCCCCACGGCTGTACGTGGACCGGGCCCGGAGTAGCGGGGTCCGGGAAACTCACCCGAGTTGACGCAGGGGTACCACGACACGTGACGACCCCGCAGGGAAATCGACATACTCGACCCTGCTCACCGACCGCCAACAGCTACCTGCGCTTCCCACACCATGACCGGGACCGGCTGCGCCAGCCCGACGGTGACGGTTGTGCTTCAGGTTGTCAGCGGTGACCGCGACCGAACGCCGACTCGGCTGGAAGCCTCGCGTCAATCCCGCCACAACGCCGACCCCGGCGGCTAGGAAAGAAGCATGGGTTTTCTCAAACAGGAATTGCCCGTCCTCGACCTGGAGCAGTGGAGCACAGGCACCCGCGCGGAGAAGATCCGGCCGATGGCCCGGCATTGGGCCGAGGTGGGGTTCGGCACACCGGTCGCGCTGCACCTCTTCTACGTCGTCAAGATCGCGCTGTACATCCTCGGGGGTGCGCTGTTCGCGTTGGCCGCCGGGGGCATCGACGGCTGGAACACCATCGGGCAGTGGTGGACCGAGCCGATCGTGTTCCAGAAGGTCGTGCTGTACACCATGCTGTTCGAAGTCGTCGGGCTCGGCTGCGGTTTCGGCCCGCTGAACAATCGGTTCTACCCGCCGATGGGGTCAATCCTGTATTGGTTGCGGCCCAACACGATTCGGCTGCCGCCGTGGCCCGGGAGGGTTCCGCTGACCCGCGGCGATAACCGTGACGCCGTCGACGTCGCGCTCTATGGCGCCCTGCTGGTGATGCTCGTCGTCGCGTTGTTCTCCGACGGCACCGGACCGGATCCCGCGCTGGGAACCGCTGTGGGGCTGCTACCGGCCTGGCAGTCCTGGGCTGTTCTGGGCCTGCTGGCTGCCGCAGGCCTGCGCGACAAGGTCATCTTCCTGGCCGCCCGGGGCGAGGTGTACGCGCCGTTCGTCGTGGCGTTCCTGTTCGGCGGTGCCAACGCGATCGTCGCCGCGAAGTTGGTCTGCATGGTGATCTGGATGGGCGCAGCAACCTCCAAGCTCACCAAGCACTTCCCATTCGTCATCTCGACGATGATGTCCAACAGCCCGGTGGTGCGGCCGCGGGCAGTCAAACGCGCCTTCTTCGAACGCTTTCCGAACGATCTGCGCCCCGGACGGCTGTCGCGGACACTGGCCCATGTGAGCACCGCGATCGAGGGGTTGGTGCCCCTGGTGCTGTTCTTCTCACACGGCGGCTGGCCCACCGCGGTCGCGGCCTTCGTCATGGTGTGCTTTCACCTCGGCATCCTGTCTGCCATCCCGATGGGGGTGCCGCTGGAGTGGAACGTGTTCATGATCTTCTGCGTGCTGTTCCTCTTCGTCGGCCACGCCGACATCGGCTCCCTCGTCGGCCACGCCGACATCGGCTCCCTCGTCGGCCACGCCGACATCGGCATCGGCCTGTCGGAGATGACCAACCCGCTGCCGGTGATCCTGTTCCTTGTGATGGCCGGCATCGTCGTGGCAGGAAACCTGTTCCCGCACAAGATCTCCTTCCTGCCCGGTATGCGGTACTACGCCGGCAACTGGGATACCACCATGTGGTGTCTCACGCCGTCCGCGGAAGCCAAGATCGACAAGGGAATCGTCGCAATCGCCAACATGCCGGCCGCGCAATTGGAGAAGTCCTACGGCAGTAGGGAAGCCGCACAGATCCCGATCTACATGGGTTACGCCTTCCGTGGTTTCAACACCCACGGCAAGGCGCTGTTCACCCTGGCTCACCGGGCGATGGCCGGTCGCAATGAGGACGATTATTCGGTGACCGACGGGGAGCGGATCTGCAGCATGGCCATCGGCTGGAATTTCGGCGACGGGCACCTGCACAACGAGCAGTTGATCGCCGCACTGCAGCGACGGTGCCACTTCGAGCCGGGGGAAGTGCGGGTGGTGCTGCTCGACGCCCAGCCCATCCACCGGCAGACCCAGCGCTACCGGCTCGTCGACCCCGCCACCGGCGAGTTCGAACGTGGCTGGGTCGAGGTCGCTGACATGGTGGTTCGTCAACCGTGGGACGACGACGTCCCGGTCCATGTCGAGGGCCGGGACGCCGGATCGTGAATCGGCACGACCGGCGGGTCCCGCCGTGGGCTAAACGGGAGTGAACTCCGAGATCAGCCACTGCCCACCTCGGTGGACCAACGTGACCAGGACGCTGCTGGTGGCCAGCGCCGGCGTGGGCCGGTCTCTGCTGGTCGTCACCTGATTGACGAAGACCAGCACCTCGGCCTGCTCGGGCCGCATCTGGGACACGGCGGAACGGCCGACGCTGGCCTCGGTCTTGACGCCGCGTTGCTTGGCGGCGGGCACGACGACCTCGTCGGTGAACTTGGCATAGTGGTCGAGGAAGTTCCCGGTCAGATGCGACTTGGCATCGGCCAGATCCTTGTCCAGGCTTTCCGGGGAGTACGACAGCAGCGCTTCGGTGCCGGTCTTGGCAGCGTCGAGAACCTGTCGCTGGGCCGTCTCGCCCGTGAGTTGATCCGGCCGGTACAGCCACCAGTAGACGGACGCGGCCGCGATGGCCGACACCCCCAGCACGACGGCCATCAACACCGCGGGCCGCTGCCGGCGGGCAGGCGCAGGCCGCTGTTCCGCCGCGCCTCCCGCAGGAGGATCCGTCACCTCGTCAGGAACTTCGTCAGTCATCTCGCTACTCATGGCACGAACTCCACATCCGACATCTTCACCTGGCCACCGTCGCGGGTCAGCGTGACACTCATCCGCCACGGACGGGGATCGTCGCGGGCCCCGCTCGAGTTGGTCACCTGCGACGAGGCCGCCACCAGCACCACTCCTTTGTCGGCTTGCGCCCACTCTAACGCCGCGGCACTGATCGAGCCTTTGGTGACGGCATCGGATTTCTCCGCCGTACTGACGAAATCGTCTGCGCGGCTTTCAAAATCATCGCGGAACGCGCCGGTGGACAGGTCCAGGACACGTTGCACGTCGTCTTTGGCGCGGCGGTGGTCAATGCTGAGCAGCGCCACCACCCCGGCGCGGGCGGCCTCGACGAACTCGGCGTCCCGGGCCTGCTGCGCCGCGACTCGCTGATGCTGCCAGAGCATCAGGGCAACCAGTGCCACACCCGCCCCGGCCAGCACACCGGCCAAGGCGACTGCCAGCCCCCGCCGCACCGGCCACCGCCGCGCCGGCCTGCTGAGCGGCCGCGCCGCTTCGCGCAGTTGCTCGGCGCGGGCCGTCGCACGGGCGGCCTCGGCCAGGGCTTCGGCTTCAGCAGCCTCGGCGGCGTGGAGGGCCTCGGCGAGTTCGGCGCGCCCGTCGGCCGTCGGCTCGGTCATCGGTAGACAGCGTAAAGCCCACTTCACTGAGCGCCGATCGTGCCAAACTGCGGGCGTGGCGTTCACGCGGCTCTGCGCATCGCTGGTTCTCGCGATGGTCGCGATGATCGCCGCCGAAGGGACGTCGCCAGCCCCTGCGGGCGCCGACGAACCGGTGCTGCATCAGGTCACCTACACCCTCTACACCGAGCGGCCGTTCGTCGCCGAGATCTACTACCGGGACACCGACCCACCCGATTTCGCCGAATACAGCCACGACCCGTACCAGTTCAGCCCCAACGTCGAGGCGGACCTCGGACCGGACCGGCCCTGGGTGCTCACCGTCAGCCTGGCCAACCCGCAGCAATGGGCGATGGTGCTGGGCACCAGCGGACTGTCGCCCAATCCGCCGACCTTTCACTGCAGCCTGGCCGTCGACGGGGTGGTGCTGGCGACCAACTCCGGGGCCAAGGGTGCGTTGTGTTCGTTGCGGCACTGGTGAGTTGTCAGGCGTCTCCGCGCACCCACACCATGGCGTTGCCCTGCGCGGCGCAGGTGAGGAACAGTCCGTCGGCCGCCTGGGCAACGCTGTTCTCGTAGCCGGTGCAACTGGTGTTGAGGTCCTTGATGCCCATCATGGGCGGCGAGCGGAAGTAGCGCGGCTCGTACCGACGCGGCGACCCGCAGAACACCAGGCGTCCCCAGTCCGTCGTGCCGAACACGAAGTAGGAGGTGTCCTGGCAAGGGGCACCGAGCACCACCCCGCCGGTGATGCCCGGGGTGCAGAACGCGTCATTGCATTCCTGGGACCGGGCCACGGGGGCGGCGAGTCCCATCGCCAGCAGGAGGGCGACGCCTACTAGGGTCGAGGCCGAGTTCGAACCAGGGGCCGATCCCATCGGTTCACTGTCGCATACCCCCGCGACGTTCAGGAGAGGATTAGGAGGTCCGATGGCGCCCAGCACCTCCGATGGACCCGAAGACCGCGGGTCCGACCGATCGGTTCCCGAGGGCGCTGGTCCCGACGACCTCGCGCGCGCCGCCGAGGCCGAAGCCGCCGCGGCGCAGGCGCGGGCGGACGCGGCCCGGGCCCGTGCCGAGGAATTGCGCAGGGAACTCGAGACGAGCGCACCCGCGACGTCGCAGGAGATCTCCACCCCTGCCGCACCTCCCCCGCCCTGGCGGCAGTTCGTGGCGCCCGTGCTCGCCATCCTGACCATCGCCGGGTTACTGGGCGCAACGGGGTTCATGGTGTGGCAGCACCAACGCGCGGCAGACCGGCGCCAGCAGGTGGCCGAGTACGCCGCCGCCGGCAGGCAGAGCGTGGTGAATCTGATGTCGATCGACTACGCCACCGCCCAGGACAGCGTGCAGCGCGTGCTGGATGGCTCGACCGGCAAGTTCCACGACAATTTC
>CAIOYU010000027.1 GCA_903862565.1 uncultured Actinomycetes bacterium
ACCATCAGACCGATGAACCCTGAGGCCACGACGAGGATGCCGGTCAACACCAGAACGATGATCGAGATCGTGACATCGGTGCTGTTGCGTGGTGGTGGCGGTGGCGCCCAGTTTGGCGGCGGCCCGGGGTAGCCCATAGAGCCGATGTTAAGCGCCTCGGTCGGCGTCCGGCGCTTCGTCGACACGTGGTGACCCAAGGGCGTGACTTAGGCTGTGAACCCGTGCGAGTCCTCGTCATCGGGTCCGGCGCCCGTGAACACGCCCTGCTGCTGGCGCTTCGCAAGGATCCCGAAGTGGAATACCTGGCGATCGCCCCGGGCAACGCCGGGACCGCCACGGTCGCCGAGCAGTTCGCGGTCGACATCACCTCCGCGGATTCGGTGACCGATCTCGCCCGCCAGGTGGCTGCCGACCTGGTGGTCATCGGCCCTGAAATCCCCTTGGTCGCCGGCGTCGCCGACGCGGTCCGGGCCGCCGGCATCGCCTGCTTCGGCCCGTCGAAGGAGGCCTCGCGCATCGAAGGCTCCAAGGCTTTCGCCAAGGACGTCATGGCCGCCGCCGGGGTACGGACCGCCTCCTGCGAGACGGTTTCGGCCCCCGCCGACCTCGAGGCGGCGCTGGACCGGTTCGGCCCGCCCGCCGGCCAGCACGACTGGGTGGTCAAAGACGATGGGTTGGCGGCCGGCAAGGGAGTGGTGGTCACCACCGACCGCGACGCCGCTCGCGAGCATGCATTGGCGGTGCTCGACGACGGGAATCCCGTTCTGCTGGAGTCGTATCTGGACGGCCCCGAGGTGTCGCTGTTCTGTCTGGTCGACGGCGCCACCGTCGTGCCACTGCTGCCGGCCCAGGACTTCAAGCGCGTGGGCGATTGGGATACCGGCCCGAACACCGGCGGGATGGGCGCCTACGCGCCCCTGCCGTGGCTACCCGCCTCGATGACGGCGGCGATCGTGCGCGATGTCGTAGAACCGGTCGCGGCCGAGATGGTCAAGCGGGGTTGCCCGTTCTCAGGCCTGCTCTACGCCGGCTTAGCCATCACGTCCGAAGGGCCTGCCGTCGTCGAATTCAATTGCCGCTTCGGCGATCCCGAGACCCAGGCGGTGCTCGCCTTGCTGGAGTCCCCGCTGGGCCAGGTGCTGAACGCCACCGCCACCGGAACCCTGGCGGACGTTGAACCGTTGCGCTGGCGCAAGGGCTTCGCAGTGGCCGTCGTCGTGGCCGCCGAGAACTACCCGGGGAGCCCCCGGATCGGTGACGTCATCACCGGCACCGAGGCCTACGGGGTGCTGCACGCCGGCACCGCGCGCCGCGACGACGGCGCGGTGGTTTCCGCCGGAGGTCGGGTGCTCTCGGTGGTCGGAACGGGTCCCAGCCTCGTGGCCGCCCGCGCGGACGCTTACCAGAAGATTTCCGAAATTCGTCTGCCCGGAGGGCATTTCCGCATTGACATCGCACTTGCCGCGGCAGAGGGCCACATCACGCTCAGGCGGTGAGCTCTCAGGCCGAGAGTAAGGGTGCCATCCACGCCAACTCAGCGGGAAGCTGAGCGCTCCAGAAGCTGCTGTCATGCCCGCCAGGGGAGAACCCGCCAGCCGGGGGAGTGGGCAACTGCGCGATGAACGCTTTCGTGGCGTCATAGAACGGGTCGCTGTTACCGCAGTCGATGCGGATCGGGATCCCGCCGAGCGCCGGCAGGCCGAACACGCTGTTGGCGTTGAAGTCAGCAGCCCTGTCGAACGCGCCCGGTGCCGTCGCGCCCGGGGATAGCCAGAGCGCAGGGCTGACCGCGCAGATCGCCGCGGTGCGAGCCGGGCCCAGTCGTGCGCCAAGCAGAAGCGCGCCGTAGCCGCCCATCGACCAGCCCAGGAAGCCCACCCGTGAGGTGTCCAGGCCCTTCTCGGCGAGCATCGGAATCAGTTCGTTCAGTACCATCGCCCCGGAATCTTCCCCGGAAGCCCGGCGGTGCCAGTAGCTGCCACCGCCGTCGACGGCCACCACAGCGAAGGGGGGCAGCCCGGCATTGACGGCCTGGGCCAGGCCCTGTTCGACACCGCCGGCCATCACCGTGGCCGCGTCGCTGCCCTTGCCGTGCAGGGCGATCACGGGGCGCAGCGGCTGGGTCTGTCCCGGCGGTCGGGCGATCGCCCAGTTGGTCGGGATGCCGCCGCGGGCGGCGGAGACGAACGTTCCCGTTGTCATCGTGGGCGCTGCCGTTGGCGGTTCGGCACCGGCCGGCACGGCCCTGGAGAACGCGCCCAGTGCCGCGGCGCCGGCCCCCAATCGCAGCACTGTGCGACGGCTCAGGTTCTGCATTGGGCCAATCCTGCCACGCTGTTCTCACCAGTCACTTCTTCGGGAAAACCGCGATGGGCGCTGGGGCTGGACTGGCAGCATGGCGCAGGTGACCGCAGCGGTGACGCGGAAGGGAGAGCGGCGGCGGTATGAGCTTGTCACCGCCGCCGCGGAACTGCTGTGTGAGGGCGGCTTCGAAGCTGTGCGTCATCGCGCCGTCGCGGACCGGGCCGGGCTGCCGTTGGCATCAACCACCTACTACTTCGCGTCGCTGGAGGAGTTGGTCGAGCAGGCTGTGGAATACCTCGGCGCTGTGGAGTCCGCACAGTTGCGGGATCGGGTCGAAGGCCTGCCGAGACGTCGTCGCGGCGCTGAAGCCGCCGCCGACCTGCTCGTTGACCTGCTTGCCGGGGACTCCACCCGGGAGCACACCATTTCCCGCTACGAGCGTTACATCGCCTGCGCCCGGAATCCTGCGCTACGCGGAGTCGAGCAACGGATGCTGCGCCAGCGCGTCGACGCCGTCGTCGAGGCCATGTCCCGGTCCGGCCGGCGGGCCCGCGCGGACATGATGCGCGCCCTGCTCTACACCGTCGACGGTGCGGTGGCATCGGCGCTTGCCGGGGACGGCGACGCGCCCCGGGATTACGTCCGTGCGACCCTGGTAGACGTGATCGACGTATTGGCTCCGTTCGACGAGCGGTTGTGAGAGTGGATTTATCCGGACTCAGTCGGCCGGTGACCGGGATCCTCGACGGCGCCATGGACCGTTCGCTGGTGCTGGGTTACACCAGGATCGGCTCCGGTCTGCGGCGCCGATGGTGGCCCGCCGATCCCGCTCCCGATTCACTTGTCGGCAAGCGGGTTCTGGTGAGCGGGGCGACCGCCGGGATCGGGTTCGAGATGGCGCGGGCATTCGCCAGGTTGGGGGCGACGGTGCACCTCCTGGGACGCAGTCCCGAGAAGGTGCGCCGCTGCGTGGCGGAGATCTCTGAGGAAGTCCCCGGCAGCGACGTGGTCGGTGAGGTCTGCGACGTCTCCGACCTCGAAGCGGTGACGAACTGGACCGCCGACTTCGCCGCCCGGGTGCCCGCCCTGGACGGCCTAGTGCACAACGCCGGGCTGATGCCCAAGGACCGGCATGTCACTCCGCAAGGGCATGAACTGCAATTGGCCACACATATCTTGGGTCCGCACCTGATGACCGAGCGACTGCTTCCGCTGCTCCGGGCGGCCCGCGGTGCCTCGGTCGTGTGGGTCTCCTCGGGAGGCATGTACAGCAGCCCTTTGGTGATCGACGACCTGGAATACGTGAACGGGTACAACGGCGTGAAGGCCTACGCGCGCACCAAGCGGATGCAGGTGGTCCTGGCCGACGCCTGGGCCCGCCGGCTGGGCGGCACCGATATTCGGGTGGAGAGCATGCACCCGGGCTGGGTGGACACCCCGGGTGTGGCCGAATATCTTCCGCGGTTCCGCGTCATCACCAAGCCACTGCTGCGCGACCTCGCCGACGGCGCCGACACCGCGGTGTGGCTGGTGGCCACCCGTCCTGCCTCGACGCCGGGCCACTTCTGGCACGACCGGGCACAACGACCGACGACATTCGGCTGGCAGCGCCAGGAGAATCAGGCCACGGTGCGCCGTTTCCTTCACCAACTCAGCGCAATGACGGGCACGGCCGATACGTGGGCGTGACGATGCACCCGGTTGTCTCCTCGCCGTAGATCGTCACGTCGTCCGGGCGTTCGGTGGCGTAGCGCGCGATGTAGGCACACAACACGGCGTCGACAGGGTCTTCGGCCTTCCGGAGTTGTGCCTTGCGGGTGGCTGTTGTGACGGACGTTTTCATGGCCGACCATCCGGGGTGGGTCGAGACGTCCAGGCGCGGCTCCGCGGCGCCCAGCCCCTCGAGAAAAACCATCAGCCGCAACAACTCCGAACGCAGCAATTCGACGTCGCGGCCGGGCTTCTGCTTGTACTTGAGGGTCTTGCCGAGACCGAACAGAACGACGCTGGCAGCGTGCGGATAGACCTCGAACGTTGTGGCCGCCGGTAGTGCCGCCCTCAACCGTGCGCCGCGGCCGCCGTCGGCAAACCACGGCAGGCCCGTGTTGGCAGGGTGGGTGCCGGCGTCGAAGCGTCGGAAATCCCGATTCAGCGCGGCCTCGCAGGGCCGGTTCCCGGTCGGATTGGACACGACCAGGGGTGCGTCGATCGCGACCACACAGGCGCCCTTGACGTACGGCTCGAGTTGGGCGAGCACATCGGCGTCGTCACCGGCGACCCCGATATGCTGCAGTCGGCCCTCTCGGTCCAAGGCGGCCACACCAGTTGGGCTGCGTTCGCCCCAGGCGAGGTCGACCCCGACGTAATGCATAACCCAAACCGTAAGCTCTCGTGCGTGACGATTCCTGATGTCCTGGCCGCCCGGTACGCCAGCGCGGAGATGGTCGCCATCTGGTCGCCGCAGGCCAAGATCATCGCCGAGCGCCGACTGTGGCTGG
>CAIOYU010000028.1 GCA_903862565.1 uncultured Actinomycetes bacterium
CCCGCGACGCCCTTGCCCGCCGAAGGTGAAGATAACTTCACTGGCGACTGCCGGCGTGAAGATAACTTCACTCGCGGCGGGCCGAGAAGCGAGTCAGGCAGGCGTCAGTTCCACATCCGACAACACGACGACGTTCTCGCGGGCCGGTGCGGTGACGACGGCGACGTAACGCCCGCCTTCCTCCCAGACGCCGGCCCGGAGGGTTTCGCCGGGGAAGACGACGCCGGCGAAGCGGGCGCCGTAGGCGGCAACCTGGGTGACATCTCCGTCCAACAGGTGATCCACCAGTGCTTTGCAGGTCATGCCGTAGGTGCACAGTCCGTGCAGGATTGGCCTGGGAAACCCTGCAGCAGATGCGAAGTCGGGATCGGAATGCAGCGGGTTGCGGTCTCCGCAGAGCCGGTACAGCAGCGCCTGCTGGGGCAGTATCGGGATGTCGATCTCGAGATCCGGCGCGCGATCCGGGGCCGCAGCGGAGGGCGACGGCCCTCGCTCGCCGCCGAAGCCGCCCTCGCCGCGGGCATAGATGGACCGCTTCGTCGTCCACAGGATCGTGCCGGAGGGATCGGTCACCGTTGTCTCATTGACGAGCACCGCGGCCTTGCCCTTGTCCCAGATGTCGGTGAAGCGGGTGACTGCTCGCGCTGACCCACTGGCGGGCAGCGGGGCCGGCACCTCGACCGACTCGCTGGCGTGCAGCACCCGGCTCAATTCGATGTCGATGCCGGGGAAGCTCACCGTTGGCGGTTCGGTCACGTGGAAGCTCGCCGCCACACTGCTGAATGTGGGCAGCACCTGTGGGGTGCCGTCGGTCAGATAGCGCAACTCCCGCGCCGACATCGGATCGGCACCGGCACCGAGGGCCAGCTGGTAGAGCTGGACGTCGCTGCTCGTCCAGGAGAACTCGACGGGTTCGAGTTCCGCGCCTAAAGCCACCTCAAGTTCGATGGGCACGTCACTGGGCCCCGGCCAGGTGCAGGGCGGCCAGATACCCGAACGTCATCGCCGGTCCGATGGTCCCGCCGGGCCCCGGGTAGGTGTGGCCCATCACCGGGGCGCTGACGTTGCCCGCCGCGTAGAGGCCCTCGATCACCGAGTCGTCGTCGCGCAGTGCCCGCCCGTGCACGTCGGTCCGGACGCCTCCCTTGGTGCCGAGATCGCCTGGCACAAGCTTGGCGGCGTAATAGGGCGGGTGGAGGATCTCGCCGAGATTGGGGTTGGGCTTGTTGGTGGGATCGCCGTAGTAGCGGTCATAGGCGCTCTCGCCGCGGTGGAAGTCCGAATCGACGCCGGTGCGGGCGAAGCCGTTGAACCGCTCGATGGTGGCCCGGAGTTCTGAAGCGGGCAGCCCCGTCCGCTGCGCCAGGTCGTCTAGCGTGTCCGCTTTGACGATCACCCCGGAGTCCAGCCACTTCTGCGGAAGACGTTGTCCCGGCTGCAAACCCGCGAAGATATAGCGGTTGCGGTACTGCTGATCGAAGATCAGCCAGGCGGGCACATTCTCGCCGGGCCCGGGTCCCTGCCCGTATTGTCCGCCGTACATGTGATGACACGCTTCGACGTAGGGCATCGACTCGTTCATGAACCGCTTGCCCGAGGCGTTGACGATCATCGAACCGGGGGAGTTGCGCTCCGACAGAGCGAACCACGGCTTTCCGACGAGCGGCACGGTGGGCCCCCACCAGGCGTCCTCCATGAGATCCAATGCCGCACCAAGCTTCTCGGCCGCCACGATCCCGTCTCCGGTGTTGGCCGCCGCCCCGACCGTCCACTCGATGCCGATCGGCTCGCGCTGATACTTCCGCCGCATCGACTCGTTGTGCTCGAACCCACCGCTGCCGAGAATGACGCCGCGACGGGCCCGGATCAACCGTGGCTCGGCGGATTCCGCTGCGCCGGTGTCGCGGACGTAGATGCCACGTACCGCGCCGTCCTCGACGTAGAGGTCCGTCAGTGCGGTGTTCAGCAGGACCGGGACGCCGGCGTCGCGCAGGCCGATGCGAAGGGGTGCGATGAGCGCCCTGCCCATACCGACCAGGTTCTTATGACGCATCTTGGCCCATGCTGTGCGCGCCCCGACTTTCAGGCTTCGCAGCACACCGCGCGGATGCCGCTTCATCTGGTTGAGCCGTACGTAGTCCTGCTGCATCACAACGACGTTCAGCGGGATCTTGCCGTACGCCGGCTCCAGACCTGCCAGATCCGGTCCCAGTCGACGGGCGTCGAACGGCTTCGGTTCGATGGAGCGACCCTCGGGGCGTCCGCCGGGCTGCTCGGGGTAGTAGTCGGAGTAGCGCGGCACCCAGCACATCTGCAGCGGCGTGTTCTTGAGCACGAACGACAGCATCTCCGGCCCGCGCTGCAGGTAGGTATCGATGCGATCGGCGGGGGCGGCGTCGCCGATGATCGTGTGCAGATAGGTGCGCGCAGCCTCTGGGGTGTCCTTGATCCGGGCGCGCTTGAGGATCTCGTTGTTCGGGATCCAGACCCCGCCGCCGGAGCGGGCGGTCGAACCGCCGAAGTGTGGAGCCTTCTCGACGACAACCGCCGAGAGGCCCTGATGGGCGGCGGTAAGAGCAGCCACCATTCCGGCAGCGCCGCTGCCGACGACGACGACGTCGAACTCCTCGGCTGTCATACTAGAACACGTTATAGAATTGGGTGGTTCGGGCGCTACTGGTCACGAGATTGGACTCGCCGCATGCTCAGCGCTGATACCCGGGCGGCGCTCGCTGCCGCGCTCGCCGAGGCGGAGCGAAGCCGTGTGCCGATGGGTCCGCTGACTGCCGTACACCCGGATCTCGATGCCACCGATGCCTACGAGATTCAGCTGATCAACATCCGACGGCGCCTCACCGATGGCGCCCTGGTGGTCGGCCACAAGGTCGGGCTCTCATCAAAGGCCATGCAGGAGATGATGGGCGTCGACGAACCCGACTACGGCCATCTGCTGGCCGACATGGAGGTGTTCGAGAACGTGCCGGTGCCGGCCGCGAACTACCTCTTTCCGCGCGTCGAGGTCGAGGTCGGCTTCATCCTTGCCGACGACCTCCCCGGTGCCAGTTGCACCGAGGACGACGTGCTCGCCGCCACGGCGGCCTTCGCCCCGGCGATCGAATTGATCGACAGCCGGATCAAGGACTGGAAGATCGGACTCTGCGACACCATCGCCGACAACGCCTCCTCGGCAGGCTTCGTTCTCGGCCGGGAGCGGGTGTCGCCCAAGGACGTCGACATCAAGACCATCGACGCCGTCCTGACCTGCAATGGCGAGATCGTCGCCGAAGGCCGCAGCGACGCCGTGCTGGGCAACCCGGTCACCGCGGTGGCATGGCTCGCCCGCAAGGTCGACCAGTTCGGTGTCCGACTGAAGGCCGGCGACATCGTGCTGCCGGGCTCATGCACCCGCGCCATCGATGTCCACCCGGGCGATGAGTTCATCGCCGACTTCACCGGACTGGGTTCGGTCCGGCTCTCTTTCGAATAGGAACCAGCAATGGGCACGCAGAAGAAGTCGGTCGCCATCGTCGGCTCCGGCAACATCAGCACCGACCTGCTCTACAAACTTCTTCGCTCGGAATGGCTTGAGCCTCGCTGGATGATCGGCATTGACCCCGACAGCGAAGGCCTCGCCCGTGCCCGCAAACTCGGACTGGAGACCAGTCACGAGGGTGTCGACTGGCTGCTGGCCCAGAAAGAGTTGCCGGACATGGTCTTCGAGGCCACCTCGGCGTACGTCCACAAGGCCGCCGCTCCTCGCTACGCCGAGGCCGGCATCACCGCCGTCGACCTCACCCCGGCCGCGATCGGGCCGGGTGTCGTACCGCCGGCCAACCTGCGCGAACACCTCTACGCCCCCAACGTCAACATGGTGACCTGCGGCGGTCAGGCCACCATCCCCATCGTCTACGCCGTCTCCCGGGTGGTGGCGCCGCCCTACGCCGAGATCGTCGCCTCCGTCGCCTCGGTGTCGGCCGGGCCGGGCACCCGCAACAACATCGACGAGTTCACCAAAACCACCAGCCAGGGCGTCCAGACCATCGGCGGCGCCCGCCGCGGTAAGGCGATCATCATCCTGAACCCGGCCGACCCGCCGATGATCATGCGCGACACCATCTTCTGCGCCATTCCCCCCGATGCGGACCACGACGCCATCACCAGGTCCATTCACGATGTGGTTGCCGAGGTCCAGACCTACGTGCCCGGCTACCGATTGCTCAACGAACCGCAGTTCGACGAACCATCGGTGGTCAACGGCGGCCAGCACGTCGTGACCACGTTCGTCGAAGTCGAGGGCGCCGGCGATTACCTACCCCCCTACGCGGGCAATCTGGACATCATGACCGCGGCGGCCACCAAGGTCGGCGAGGAAATGGCCAAGGAGAGTATTGGATGAGCGATCACATCTTCGACGTCCGGATCACCGACACCTCCCTGCGCGACGGCTCCCACCACAAGCGCCACCAGTTCACCAAGGACGAGGTGGTCGCCATCGTCGCCGCCCTCGACGCGGCCGGGGTGCCGGTGATCGAGGTGACCCACGGTGACGGTCTCGGCGGGTCGAGCTTCAACTACGGATTGTCCAAAGTGCCCGAGCAGGAACTGATCGCGATCGCCGCCGAGACGGCCAAGGAGGCGAGGATCGCCTTCCTGATGCTGCCCGGGGTGGGCACCAAGGACGACATCAAAGAAGCCCAGAACAACGGCGGGTCGATCTGCCGGATCGCCACGCACTGCACCGAGGCCGACGTGTCCATCCAGCACTTCGGTCTGGCCCGCGAACTCGGCTTGGAGACAGTCGGTTTCCTGATGATGAGCCACACACTCCCGCCGGAGAAATTGGCCGCTCAGGCGCGGATCATGGCCGATGCCGGGTGTCAGTGCGTCTACGTCGTCGACTCCGCCGGCGCACTGGTGCTCGGTGACGCCGCGGACCGGGTCGCGGCATTGGTCGCCGAACTCGGTGACGACGCCCAAGTCGGATTCCACGCGCACGAGAATCTCGGTCTCGGAGTGGCGAATTCGGTGGAGGCGGTCCGCGCCGGGGCCAAGCAGATCGACGGCAGCGTCCGGCGCTTCGGAGCCGGCGCGGGTAACGCCCCGGTGGAGGCTCTGGTCGCGGTGTTCGACAAGATCGGAGTCAAGACCGGCATCGACTTCTTCGACATCGCCGACGCCGCCGAGGACGTCGTCTCCAAAGCCATGCCTACCGAGTGCCTGCTGGACCGCAATGCGCTGATCATGGGCTACTCCGGCGTCTACTCCAGCTTCCTCAAACACGCTGTCCGCCAGGGCGAGCGCTACGGGGTGCCCGCCCACCAGCTGCTGCACCGGGCCGGCCAGCGCAAGCTGATCGGCGGCCAGGAAGATCAACTCATCGACATCGCTCTAGAGATCAAGCGCGAGCAGGGGCAGTGACCACACGGGCACGCGCCCAGGAAATCCTCAGCCAACTTGCCGGCGACCGCGCGGTGCTCCGCGACGACCAGTGGGCCGCCATTGAGGCTCTCGTCGTGCAACGCCGACGAGCGCTCGTCGTGCAACGGACAGGATGGGGCAAGTCGGCGGTCTATTTCATCGCCGCCAAACTCCTGCGCGAGCAGGGCGGCGGCGCGACGGTGATCGTCTCTCCGCTTCTGGCGCTGATGCGCAACCAGGTCGCTGCCGCCCAGCGCGCCGGGGTGCGTGCGGCAACCATCAACTCCGGCAACGTGACCGAGTGGGACGACATCCACCGGCAGATCGCCGGCGGCGAGATCGACGTGCTGCTTGTGAGCCCGGAACGTCTCAACAACCCCGAATTCCGTGACGCCGTGCTGCCCGCCCTGGCAGCCGACGCGGGTCTGGTGGTGGTCGACGAAGCCCACTGCGTATCCGACTGGGGCCACGACTTCCGGCCCGACTACCGCCGCATCCGGACTCTCGTCGCGGAACTGGGCGACGACACGCCCGTCCTGGCGACCACCGCGACGGCGAATGACCGGGTGGTCGACGACGTCGCCGCGCAGCTGGGCGTCGGCGGCAGCGATACCCTAGTACTGCGAGGTGGCCTGGACCGGGAGTCCCTGAGGTTGTCCGTGGTACCGATCCCCTCCGCCGCCAAACGGGCCGCCTGGATTGCGGCACAACTCGATTCGCTGCAGGGCTCGGGCATCATCTACACCCTGACCGTCGCCGGAGCCCGCGATCTCGCGGCGCTTCTCCGCGACATGGGCCACAGCGTCGCGGCCTACACCGGATCGACTGACCCCGCCGAACGTGAGCAGCTGGAAGCCGACCTGTTGGCCAACCGGGTCAAGGCGTTGGTGGCGACGTCTGCGCTGGGTATGGGGTTCGACAAGCCCGACCTCGGCTTCGTCATCCACCTTGGGGCACCGTCCTCGCCGATCGCCTACTACCAGCAGGTCGGCCGCGCGGGCCGGTCCACCGACAGCGCCGAGGTGATTCTGTTACCGGGCTCCGAGGACAAGGACATCTGGAGCTACTTCGCGTCGGTGGCATTCCCGTCGGAGACTTTGGTGCGCAGGGTCATTGAGGTACTCGAACCGGAACGGTC
>CAIOYU010000029.1 GCA_903862565.1 uncultured Actinomycetes bacterium
CGGCGTGCCGGGCAGGGCCTGTTCGCTCTGGTGGGGGAAGGCGGGATGCGGCACCGGGGCATGGAATGACGGATCGGGAGTGCTCACCACCGTGGTGTCCGCGTGAGCCGGGGCTGCGATGTCGATCGCGATCATCAATGGTGCAGCACCCAGGAGCGCGCCGGCGATCAGGCGGCGAATTGCGTTGGTGCGGTTGGTCTTGGCGTTCTGTTGTGTTGTCATGACATGAGCGTCGCGCGTCAGCCACCGTCTCGGTAGATGCGGGGTTGTTGTGGGGTCACAACGTGGGTTTGTGACCGATGTGGGCCAGGAGTTCGCGCACCGCACCGGCCGGGGGAGTGCGCTCGCCGACCCAGATGGCGCGGAAGGTGCGCCGCCAGTCCACGTCGGCCACCGGGATCTCACGCAGCCGCCCCTGGGCCAGATCGTCGCTGACGGCCAGTCGGCTCATCACGGCGGGCCCGGCGCCCGCCAGCACTGCGGCCCGCACGGATGCTGCGGAGCCGAATTCAAGCGACTCCGGCGTCATCGCGTCGCTGTCTCCCGGAACCCCGGCGCCGTCGAGGTTGCCGAGCAGGTGCCACCAGCCGAGCTTTCGCGAAACCAACGGAGTTCGGTCGAGTTCGGCCATGGACAGCGGCGCCGACCGTCGTGCCCACCGGTGTTCGGGCGGCACGACGACCACCAGTTCGTCGCGCATCACAACGCGACTGCGCAGGCCTTTGAGCTGGCCGGGCGTTTCGATGAATCCCAGATCGGCAGTGCCCTCGCGGACGGCCGCGATGACCTGCTCGCTGTCGGTCGCCGAGAACGTCACTTCCGGGGCTACCGCGCCGTGTCGCTGCGCCGAGACCCGCATGGACACCAGCCAGCCGGGTAACAGTTGCTCGGCGATGGTGAGGCTGGCCGCGATCCTGAGCCGTCTCCGGGTACCGGTGCGCAACCCTGCCAGGCCGGCATCGAGGCGGCTCGCGACGTCGAGAAGTTGCTCGGCCCATTCGGCAACCAAGGCTCCAGCCGGTGTCAGGGTTGACCCGCGAGCCGAGCGGCTGACCAACCGGACTCCGACACGGGACTCCAGTGACTTCAGTCGTGCGGAAACCACCTGTTGGGAGAGCGCGAGGTCCCGGCCTGCTCCGCCCAGACTGCCGCAGCGGGCGATCGCCGCGAGCATTTCGAGGTCGCCGAGCTCGGGCATCCGCGCACTCAGCGACATGACGCCGATCGTAATCAGGGGGAATCGGCAGGGCCGTGCGATTTGCCCCCGTTGCGCCCGGTTGCCGGGGGGTCTCCGTGCTGGTTTGATGGCGCATCATGACCTCGGCGGCGAAACACACAGCCGCGAGCCGCGGTGGTTCGCTGCGCGGTATCCCGATGTCTCCCACGGCCCGAGCGGCGGCGGCGGCGACTCTTGTCTTCGCCGCCTTCAGCGCGGTGACGCTCTCGGGCCGGCTGGATGCCGGCAGCCTCGAGACGGTCTCCGACGCCACCTTCATCGCCCTCGGATTGGTCTACGTGCCGCTCGCTCTGCGGACGGCGCGGTCGGTGCGGGGTCGACTGAGGTCCGCCTGGACGGCGATGGCCATTGGTTTCGCGAGCTGGCTTCTCGGCGAGGTGCTGTGGGCGTACTACCACTGGTCCGCCGCCGAGGCGCCGTTCCCCTCCTGGGCGGATGCCGCCTACCTGGCCTACGTGCCATGGGTGTGCGTGGCACTGCTGCTGTTTCCCACCGCCCGAAGCTGGCGTAGCCAGGCCCAGGTGATCCTCGACGGAATCATCGTCACCGGATCGTTCTTCCTCATCTCCTGGATGACAGCGATGCGCTCGGTCTGGCGGAGCGTCGAGGGCAACTCGCTGGAGTTCGCCGTCTCGGTGGCCTATCCCGCCGGAGACGTCCTCGTCATGACGGTGGGACTCCTGGTCCTCATCAGGGCCGCGCCGCGGCTGCGACTGACGCTGACACTGCTGGTCGCGGGCCTCATGGCAGCTGCGCTGGCCGACAGCCTGTGGATCTATCAGTCGAATACGACGGGCTATTCCGCCGGCAGCCTGGTCAACCTCCTCTATGCCGCCAACTCGCTGCTGATCATCGTGGCGCTCGTGGCCGGGTATCGCGTTGAGCCGGGTGCTCCCAGCTCCGAGCCACCGGGCTGGCTGTCGCGGTCGTTGCCGCTGGTGCCGCTGGCGGTCGCCGCGATGTTCGTGGGCATGGCGCCCTCCGACGTGGTCAGGGAGTCTCCCGCCGTCGTCACCGGCCTTGTGCTCATCGTGGCGTTGCTATTGCGCCAGATGCTGGAGGCCGCGGAACTCGGCAAGCGCGAGCGGCAGGTCCGGACGCTGGCCGGCCGGCTGTCCGGCGAACTCGACAGTGCGGCGAAGTACGTCGCGTCGATCCTGCCGGGCGACCTCAACGGAGCGGTGCAGGTAAGGTCGCGCTACCTCCCGGCGCGGGAGATCGGTGGAGACTCTTTCGGCTACATGTGGATCGACGACGACCACCTGGTCGTGTACTTGATCGACGTGTCCGGCCACGGGGTGGAACCGGCGCTGTTGTCGGTCTCGGTACACAACATGCTGCGCTCGCGTTCAATGCCGGTCTCGACTCTGCTGTCCCCGGAGCAGGTCATGGACGAACTCAACCAACTCTTCGGCGCCGACAGGAACGGCGACCACTACATCACCATGTGGTACGGCGTGTACGAGGCCTCCACCCGCCTGCTGCGCTACGTCGCGGCGGGACATCGCGCCCTGGCTCTGACCGAGGAGCGCGGCGTCGTCAACGCGACACCGCTCGGTGGGACCTCGATCCCCATCGGCGTGTTTCCCGACAGCGTGTTCACCGGTGACACCTACCGGGTTCCCGCCGATGCTCAGATCCTGCTGTGCAGCGACGGGGTACTCGGAGAACGGCTGGCGTTCGTCGACTTCGCGGAACTGTGCGAGGAGGTGGCCGGCGCGCCGGGCTGGTCGCCGGCGTCGCTGATCGCCCGGCTGCGGGCCACCACGGGCGGGACCTTCGACGACGACTGCGCGGTGGTTCAGCTCACGTTCTAGGCACCCCGCCTAACGATCGGCCACCGTGAAGAGCCCGCGTATCCGGCCGGCCACCGATTCCCGGATCTGGGACAGGGCTGCGGCGCGGATGGGTGTCATGTCGTCCAAGGCGAGCCAGGCTCCTTTGGGTCGGCCGGCGCCGCCCATCCCGTCGAGCGGGTTGCGCCGCGTCGACAGGAGGCTGGCGAGGTCCCACGGTTCGACGACGAACCGCTCCCCGTCGATCTGGTAGCCGACGGGAATGGGGCGACCGGACATGTCAAGGTGCAAGGCCCGCACCACGTCGATCCCGGCGTCGTCTTCGAACATCCGGAACTGCGCACCGACGCGGGGGTTGAAGTCCAGCAGGTAGTAGCGGCCGTTGCGCCGGTCGAGCCGCCAGTCCATGTCGAAGATGCCCCGGTAGCCGAC
>CAIOYU010000030.1 GCA_903862565.1 uncultured Actinomycetes bacterium
CACACATTTACATAAAGTTACGGCGGCCATAGCGGCAGGGAAACGCCCGGACCCATCCCGAACCCGGAAGCTAAGCCTACCAGCGCCGATGATACTACCCAAAAGGGTGGAAAAGTAGGACACCGCCGAACACACATTAAGTCCTGGGCCCCCCACAGCAATGTGGGGGGCCCAGGCATTTGTGCGTTAAGGGCATTTCTGCATCAAGGGTGAAATTCAGTGCTCGAATTCGAAGCCGAAGCGCTCGATATCCTCTGAGTAAATGCGCCGGACTATTTCACGGGTGGCGTCGGTGTAGTAATCCTGGTACGCCCTGCGCGGGGTTTGATTGGACAGCTCCAATTGAATATCCCGGCCGAGTGTCTCCGAAAGCCATTCTTCGGTCTCCGGAAGGCGGTGGAACAGTCCGACGTGATGCATTTCCCGGTTCTGCAGATCCGGTGACCCGAGGTAATACACCTGCGGCTTGAAGACGCCGTCCAATTTCCACGCATTACGGACGGCGAGATAGCCGTGCACGAAGCTGTCGAAGGTGGCGAATTCTGGCCGGTCGTATTGCTGCGGATGCAGCATCTGCGCGCCGCCGGGGACACCGCCCAGTGTGGCGAGGGTGTACGCCGACACCGCCCGGTCCCACGGATTGCGCGCCACCGCGAAGCGCGGGAGCCGGCGGACGTCGTCGCAGGAGACGTCAAGGAACTGCCGAATTGTGAAGTGCCGCAGAATCTCCGATTGGTAGACGGTCTGGAGAACGCTGAAGCCCGCGGTCCTGGGCACGTGAATGAACGCGATTCCGGCTCTGCGGTAGTCGTCCAGCGCCTGCTGGGCCTGGCGCTTCTCGAAAAACGTCGCCGGCAGCACTTTGGTCGCAGGACCGTAGAGGTGCCGCCGCAAATCCATGGGACTCCATTTTCTCCGTGGGGATCAATGCGAATCACCGCTTTGCTCGGGCGACGCCTGATAGTACGCCGCGCTGACTCCGGACCGCGGTCCGAATGTGACATCGACTGGCCTATTCTTTACCCGATGGCTGATCACAATGGAGACGCCCCTCAAGGGCGTCCGATACGGCGTTCCGCCGAGCCCGGCCGCGACCGTCGAAGCACGTCGTCGCCGCAGCGTCGTTCCGGGCCGGACGCGAATCGTCGTGCACAGCCACGGCGCCCCTACGGCTCCGGAGGGCCGGAGGGCGACCAGCGCCAGCATGCCGGGCCCGCGATCCCGTCGTCGGTCGAGGCCAAACAGTTGGCGCCGGATGTCCGTGCCGAACTCTTGACGCTGGACAAGACAACGGCGGACACGGTGGCCCGCCATCTGGTCGCCGCGGGAGAGCTCCTTGATACCGATCCCGAGGCTGCGTTGGCACATGCGCAGGCTGCCCGCACCCGGTCCGGCCGCATCGCGGCGATCCGCGAAGCGGTCGGCATCGCCGCCTACCACTGCGGGGACTGGGCGCAGGCGCTCTCGGAGTTCCGGGCTGCACGCCGCATGGGGTCGAAATCGCAACTGCTGCCGCTGATCGCCGACTGCGAACGCGGTGTCGGCCGGCCTGAGCGTGCCATCGAACTGGCTCGCAGCCCCGAGGCCGCCCAACTCACCGGCGACGACGCCGACGAGATGCGAATCGTCGCTGCCGGTGCTCGCGCGGACTTGGGTCACCTCGACCAGGCACTGGCTGTTCTGACCAGTCCGTCTCCGGATCCGACGCGCACCGGGTCGACGGCGGCGCGGTTGTTCTACGCCTACGCCGAGACGCTGCTGGCGCTGGGCCGTTCCCAGGACGCCCTGCAGTGGTTCATCCACGCGGCCGCCGCCGACGAAGAGGGCGTCACTGATGCCGAAGACCGGGTCGACGAGCTGGCCTGAGGATGAAAACCCTTGCACAGCAGCATGATTGCCTGCTACTCGACCTGGACGGAACGGTGTTCCGCGGGCATGCCCCGACCGAGGGTGCGGTGGAGACCCTCGACGCGCTCGACAGCCGCACGCTGTTCGTCACCAACAACGCCTCCCGTTCGGCCGACGACGTCGCCGCGCATCTGCGTGATCTGGGTTTCACCGCGACCGCCGACGACGTGGTGACCAGTGCCCAGAGCGCAGCCCGACTGCTGGCCGAGAACGTGCCTGCGGGATCGCCGGTGCTGGTCGTCGGGACCGACGCCCTCGTCGCTGAGGTCGCCGGGGTGGGGTTGCGGCCGGTGCGGACGTTCGCCGAGGATCCCGTCGCCGTCGTCCAGGGTCTGTCGATGACCCTGGGCTGGCCGGACCTCGCCGAAGCGGCGCTGGCCATCCGCTCTGGGGCCCTGTGGGTGACCGCCAACCTGGACCCCACCCTGCCCACCGAACGCGGCCTGCTGCCCGGCAACGGATCCATGGTCGCCGCGCTGCGGGCGGCCACCGGCAGCGAACCGCTCGTCGCGGGCAAACCGGCCACCGCCCTGATGGACGACGCGTTGGCCCGCGGCCGGTTCAGCGCGCCACTGGTGGTCGGTGACCGACTGGACACCGACATCGCCGGGGCGCACGCCGCCGGGTTGCCGAGCCTGATGGTGCTGGCCGGGGTCAGCACCGCCCACGATGCCGTCCATGCCGACCACGGCTACCGACCCAAATACATTGCCGCTGACCTACGGGGACTGCTCGTCGACGCCGCCGAGCTGGCGGTCTTGGCGCACCCCGCCTGGACCGTCGAGGTGGGCCCGGACACGGTGACCGTCACCGCGACCGGCGACGATCCCGGACAGGACGGCCTGTCGGTGGTGCGGGCCACCGCGCGGGCGGTCTGGGACGCCGGCCCGGCTGCGGCGGGCACCGACCGGCAGGTGCGTGCCGGTGACCCGGTCGCGCAGGCCGCGTTGCAGCGCTGGTCGCTGCTGGCGGCCGGCGATCGGCTAGCGTGATCGCCGATATGAACACCGATCCGCAGCAGATCAGGGACCGCGTCGAGGCACTCCTGGCCGACCTTCCCCGTGTCGATCCGGACGCCGCTGCGTCGGGGGAGGCTGACCTCGACATCGACGCCATCGGGCGTCGGCTCGAGGAGGCGCACCAGATCTTGGTCAACGCGCTGGAATCGGTCGAGAAAGGCTGACAGTCCGATGACGCGGCGTGCCCGGGTCGACGCCGAACTGGTCCGCCGCGGCCTGGCCCGGTCCCGACAGCAGGCGGCTGAGCTGATCGGTGCCGGACGGGTCACCATCGACGGGATGCGCGCATCCAAGCCGGCGACGGCCGTGGCGGTGACCTCCGCCCTGGCCGTCGAGGGCCCGGCCGAGAAGACCTGGGTCTCCCGCGGCGCCCACAAGCTCATCGGCGCACTCGATGCGTTCGGGATCGACGTCGCCGGCCGGCGCTGCCTGGACGCCGGGGCCTCGACCGGCGGGTTCACCGAAGTCCTGCTGGATCGCGGCGCCACCGAGGTGATCGCCGTCGACGTCGGATACGGCCAGCTGGCGTGGTCGTTGCGGTCCGACGATCGGGTCAGGGTCATCGAGCGCACCAACGTCCGCGATCTCACGCCCGAGGCGATCGGCGGCAGGGCCGACATGGTGGTGGCGGACCTGTCGTTCATCTCCCTGGCCACCGTGCTGCCCGCACTGACTTCGTGCGGTGCCCCCCACGCCGATATTGTTCCGATGGTGAAGCCGCAGTTCGAAGTCGGCCGGGAGCAGGTCGGCGCCGGGGGCGTGGTCGTGGACCCGCAGTTACGGGCCGCCGCCGTGCTCTCCGTCGCCCGCCGCGCCGCCGATCTGGGCTGGCAGACCCACGGCGTCACCGCGAGCCCGCTTCCCGGGCCGTCCGGGAACGTCGAGTACTTCCTGTGGTTGCGTACCGAGTGCACCGGTGCCGTGGCCGGTGCCGCGCTGGAGTCCGCGGTGGAGCTCGCAGTGGCGGAGGGGCCGCAGTGAAGGGGGACGCCCGCACCGTGTTGCTGGTGGTCCACCCCGAGCGCGACGATGCCAACGAGACCGCGCAACGGGTCGCAAAGACGTTGACCGCCAACGGTATTGCCCTACGGGTGCTGTCCACCGGGGCCGTCGACCGCGGGGCGTTACGCCTCGACTCGGCCGAGTTGCGCGCCAACGGAGCCTCCATCGCGGTGGTCGCCGGTGATGAGCATGCCGCCGAAGGGTGCGAACTGGTGCTCGTCCTGGGGGGCGACGGGACCTTCCTGCGGGCCGCCTATCTGGCCCGCAATGCCGAAATACCGGTTCTGGGAGTCAATCTCGGACGCATCGGGTTCCTGGCCGAATCCGAGGCGGAGGCCATCGACGACATCCTCGAGCACGTCGTCGCCCGCGACTACCGGATCGAGCATCGGATGACCCTCGACGTCGTGGTGTCCCGCGGCGAGGAGGAACTCTTCCGCGGCTGGGCGCTGAACGAGGCCAGCCTGGAAAAAGGCACGCACCAGGGTGTGCTCGGTGTCGTGGTGGCGATCGACGGCCGGCCGGTGTCGGCCTTCGGGTGCGACGGCGTCCTGGTCTCCAGCCCCACCGGGTCGACCGCGTACGCGTTCTCGGCGGGCGGGCCGGTGGTGTGGCCGGACCTGGAGGCCATCATCGTGGTGCCCAACAACGCGCACGCGCTGTTCGCCCGCCCCATGGTCACCAGTCCGCACGCGGTGATCACCGTCGACGTCGATGACGACAATTCCGATGCGGTGGTGCTCTGCGACGGCCACCGGGAGGCGATCGTGCCCGCGGGGACACGGCTGCAGGTGACCAAGTGCCGCACACCGCTGCGCTGGGTGCGGCTGGACAGTGCCCCGTTCACCGATCGGCTGGTGCGCAAGTTCCGCCTGCCGGTGACCAGTTGGCGTGAGCAGTAATGCTGTCCGAGATCCGGATCGAGTCCCTGGGCGCGATCAGTTCCGCCACCGCGGAATTCGATCGCGGCCTGACGGTGCTGACCGGTGAGACCGGAACCGGCAAGACCATGGTGGTGACGGGCCTGCACCTGCTCGGCGGTGCCCGCGCCGACGCCAACCGGGTGCGTTCGGGTGCCCAGCGCGCCGTCGTCGAGGGCCGTTTCACCACAGCCGACCTGGATCCGCCGACGGCGGCGCAGATCGACGAGATCCTGGAGTCCGCCGGGGCCGACCGCGACGACGACGGCAGCATCATCGCGCTGCGCACCGTCACCCGCGACGGCCCCTCGCGTGCCTATCTGGGTGGCCGCAGTGTGCCGGCGAAGTCGCTGAGCACCTTCACCACCGAACTTCTGACGCTGCACGGCCAGAATGACCAACTGCGCCTGATCAGGTCCGACGAGCAGCGCGGCGCCCTCGACCGGTTCGCCGGCGTCGAGGCCGACCTGGAGCGCTACCGGAAACTTCGCGACGAATGGCTGATCGCACGGCGGGATCTGGTCGACCGCACCAACCGTGCCCGGGAGATGGCGCAGGAGGCCGACCGGCTGAAGTTCGCGATCGCCGAGATCGACCGGATCGACCCCGGCCCGGGGGAGGACGATGCCCTGGTCGCCGACATCCGGCGGCTCTCGGAATTGGACGCCGTCCGGGAGTCGGCCGCCGGTGCCCGGGCGGCGCTGTCGGGCGCCGACGATTCCGCCACCGACAGCGAATCGCATTCCGCCAGCGATACTTTGAGCCAAGCCATCACCCTCCTGGACTCCACCGACGATGCGACGCTGACCGGGCTGGCCCGCCAGCTCGACGCGGCGCTGGCCGTCGTCGGCGAGGCGGGCCGCGAACTCAGCAGCTTCCTGGCCGACCTTCCCAGTGACGCCAGCTCGCTGGAGACCAAGC
Source organism: uncultured Actinomycetes bacterium (assembly GCA_903862565.1). Lineage (GTDB taxonomy): Bacteria > Actinomycetota > Actinomycetes > Mycobacteriales > Mycobacteriaceae > Mycobacterium. Next base: position 5,771 of record CAIOYU010000030.1, read on the forward strand.
TGGCCCGGCAGGCCGAATTGCGCAGCCTCACCCGCAAGTACGCCGCCGACGTCGACGGGGTGTTGAGCTGGGCCGCGGAGTCACGCGAGCGGCTGGAGCAACTCGATGTCTCCGAGGAGGCGCTGGCCGGACTGTCCCGCCACGTCGAGGAACTCGGCGGCAAGGTGGCCGCGGTGGCCGGCCGGCTGTCCACGGCACGAGCCAAAGCCGCCAAGGGCCTCGCCAAGGCGGTGACGGCGGAGTTGTCGGGCCTGGCGATGGCCGGCGCCGGCTTCGCGGTCGCGGTCTCCGTCATCCCGGCGCGTGATGACGACTCCGCCCCGTTGCGCCTGGCCTCCGGTGAGTGGGCGCACGCCGGCAGCGACGGCGTGGACGCGGTCGAGTTCGGCTTCGCCGCGCACCGCGGCACCGACATGCTGCCGTTGCACAAGAGCGCCTCCGGCGGCGAGCTGTCGCGGGTCATGCTCGCACTGGAAGTGGTGCTGGCGGCGTCGGCCGAGGGCACCACCATGGTGTTCGACGAGGTCGACGCCGGCGTGGGGGGCCGGGCCGCGGTGCAGATCGGCCGCCGGTTGGCCCGGTTGGCCCGCACCCACCAGGTGATCGTCGTGACGCACCTGCCTCAGGTCGCGGCCTACGCCGATACGCACCTGGTGGTCGACAGCGCCGGTGGCGGGTCCAGCGAGGTGCTGCGACTCGACGACGAGCAACGGGTCGCCGAACTGGCCCGCATGCTGGCCGGGCTCGGTGACTCCGACACCGGCCGTGCCCACGCCCGGGAACTGCTGACCTCCGCCCGGGAGGAGGCCCGGGAGGAACGGGAAACCCCGTGACCGGGCGCTGTGACTCCTGTGACGGAAAGTAACTTCTGAGGCTGTTGTTACGGCGCGCCTCCGTGGATGTAGGCGTGGTCGCCGACAAAATCGGGGCCATGAAGATGTCAGCGCTGCTCTCCCGCAACTCGCATGCACGGCCGGGCGTCATCGGGACTGCCCGGGTTGACCGGGACATCGACCGACTGCTGCGCCGCGTGGGTCCCGGCGACATCGTCGTCTTCGACGTGCTCGATCTGGACCGGGTGACCGCTGACGCCCTCGTCGACGCCGGAATCGCCGGGGTGGTCAATGCCTCGCCGTCGATCTCCGGGCGCTACCCGAACCTCGGCCCCGAGGTGCTGGTGGCCAACAACATCGCGCTGATCGACAACGCCGGCCCGGAGATCTTCAAGAAGATCAAGGACGGTGCCAAGGTCCGGCTCTTCAACGGCGGGGTGTACCACGGCGACCGGCGCCTGGTGCACGGCGTGGAACGGACCGACGAAGAGATCGCCGACCTGATGCACGACGCCAAGACCGGGCTCGTCGCCCATCTGGAAGCGTTCGCCGGCAACACCATTGAATTCATCCGCAGCGAAAGCCCGTTGCTGATCGACGGAATCGGCATCCCCGACATCGACGTCGACGTCTACCGCCGCCACGTGGTGGTGGTCGCCGACGGCCCCGGGGCCGAGAACGACCTCAAGGCGCTCAAGCCGTTCATCAAGGAGTACCAGCCGGTGCTGGTCGGGGTGGGCGCCGGTGCGGACACCCTGCGCCGGGGCGGCTTCCGCCCGCAGTTGATCGTCGGCAATCCCGAGCAGATGAGCGCCGAGGTCCTCAAGAGCGGCGCTCAGGTGGTGCTGCCCGCCGAGGCCGATGGGCATGCCAACGGCCTGGAGCGCATCCAGGATCTGGGCATCGGCGCGATGACCTTCCCGGCCGCCGGCTCGGCCGCCGACCTGGCGCTGCTGCTGGTCGACCACCACGGCGCCGCGCTGATCGTGACCGTCGGCCAGTCGGCGAGCATCGAGGAGTTCTTCGACCGCACCCGCGCGCAGAGCAACCCGTCGACCTTCCTCACCCGGCTCAAGGTCGGCGAGAAGCTCGTCGACGCCAAAGCCGTTGCGACGCTGTACCGCAGCCACATCTCCGGGGGCGCGGTCGCGCTGCTGATCCTGGCGCTGCTACTGGCCATCATCGCCGTGCTCTGGGTGTCGCGGGCCGACACCGCCGTGCTCGACTGGATCGCGACCTACTGGCAGCGCCTGACGGTGTGGGTGCAGAGTCTGGTGACCTAGCGTGAAAACGCTTCGCCACCCGCTGCTTTCGCTGGCCGCGGTGTTCCTGGCTCTCGCCGTCGGTGTGGTGCTCGGAGCCCGTGTTCTGCCGGGGCTGGGCGGGGCGGGGGTCGTCGGCGCCGACGCCGACGCCCGGCAGCAGTATGCGGCGCTGCGCGACGAGAATACGGCGTTGAACGAAAAGCTGGCTGCTGCCGGTCAATTCGACGCGGCGCTGGCAAGCCGGACGGTGCGCGACGCACTGGCGGGCAAGTCCGTGGTGCTGCTGCGGACACCGGATGCCGAGAACGACGACGTCGAGGGGTTGCGCCGTCTGGTGGCCCAAGCCGGGGGATCGGTCACTGGGACGATCGGGCTGACCAGTGAGTTCGTCGAGGGCACCGCGGGGGAGAAACTGCGCTCGGTGGTGAATTCCCCGATCCTGCCCGCCGGTTCGCAGTTGAACGTCACGCTGGGCGATCCCGCCTCCCAAGCCGGGGACCTGCTGGGCATCGTGGCGCTGATCAACCGTGACCCGAAGATCGCCCCCGTCGACGACGCCGCCCGCGAGACCGTGCTGAGCGCACTGCGCGACACCGGTTTCCTCACCGTGGACACCTCCGGTGCCGCCACGATCGGCGCCGCCGACACCGCCGTCGTCGTCACCGGCGGTGGACTGGCCGACGACGCCGGCAATCAGGGAACCACCGTCGCCCGTCTGGCGGCCGGCCTGGCACCGCACGGATCCGGCACCGTGCTCGCGGGGCGGGAAGGATCGGCTGGCGGGGTGTCGGCCGTGGCGCTGGTGCGTGCCGATGCCGCCCTGGGAAATCTGGTGAGCACGGTCGATGACATCGGAACACCGTCGGGGCGGATCACCACGGTGCTGGCACTGCAGGCCATGATCGGCGGCGCACCGCCGGGCAGGTACGGCGTCGGGCAGGGTGCTGCCGCGGTGACCGTCCCGCAGTGACGCGCCCGGGGATCGGGCCAGGCCGCGTGTCACCGACGCAAACCCCGGGTCGCTGTTAGGGTGAGTGTCCGTGGGTCGGCAGGCCCCAAGCTCGTTCGACGAAGCCCTGCCCGTCGTCACGGAGGTCGCTCTTGCCGCCATCGCGCAAGCATTCACAGTCGGCCACCAAGCATCTGTTCGTCACCGGCGGTGTGGTCTCATCCCTGGGTAAAGGCCTCACGGCCAGCAGCCTGGGCCAGTTGTTGATCGCGCGCGGCATTGCGGTCACGATGCAGAAGCTCGACCCGTATCTCAACGTCGACCCCGGAACGATGAACCCGTTCCAGCACGGTGAGGTGTTCGTCACCGAGGACGGCGCCGAGACCGATCTCGACGTCGGCCACTACGAGCGATTCCTCGACCGCAATCTGTCGGGGTCGGCGAATGTGACCACCGGACAGGTGTATTCGACGGTGATCGCCAAGGAACGCCGCGGTGAGTACCTCGGCGATACCGTCCAGGTGATCCCGCACATCACCGACGAGATCAAACGACGCATCACCGCGATGGCCGAGCCCGACGCCGAGGGCAACCGCCCCGACGTCGTCATCACCGAGATCGGCGGCACCGTAGGCGACATCGAGTCACTGCCCTTCCTCGAAGCCGCACGGCAGGTCCGCCACGAGGTCGGCCGGGAGAACTGCTTCTTCCTGCACGTCTCGCTGGTGCCCTACCTGGCGCCGTCGGGCGAGCTCAAGACCAAGCCGACGCAGCACTCGGTGGCCGCGCTGCGCAGCATCGGCATCCAGCCCGACGCGCTGATCCTGCGCTGCGACCGCGATGTGCCCGAACCGCTCAAAGAGAAGATCGCGCTGATGTGCGACGTCGACGCCGCCGGGGTGATCTCGACACCGGACGCGCGGTCGATCTATGACATTCCGAAGGTGCTGCACCGCGAGCAACTCGACGCCTACGTGGTGCGCCGCCTGAACCTGCCGTTCCGCGATGTCAACTGGGCCACCTGGGACGACCTGCTGCGCCGGGTGCACGATCCCCAGGAGACCGTGCGAATTGCTTTGGTGGGCAAGTACATCGACCTCTCTGATGCGTACCTGTCGGTCACCGAGGCGCTGCGGGCCGGCGGCTTCGCCCACCGCGCAAAGGTGGAACTGCGCTGGGTCGCCTCCGATGACTGCGCCACCGACGCCGCCGCGGCCGCCGCGCTCGGCGACGTGCATGCGGTGCTGATCCCGGGCGGGTTCGGAATCCGCGGCATCGAGGGCAAGATCGGGGCGATCCGCTACGCGCGGCACCGCGGGCTTCCGCTGCTGGGCCTGTGCCTGGGGCTGCAGTGCATCGTCATCGAAGCCGCGCGGTCGGTCGGACTGACCGAGGCTAACTCCGCGGAGTTCGATCCCGCCACCGCCGAACCGGTGATCTCGACCATGGCCGACCAGCGTGACGCCGTCGCCGGGCAGGCCGACCTCGGCGGCACCATGCGCCTGGGCGCCTACCCGGCGGTCCTGGAACCGGGATCGGTGGTGGCCGAGGCCTACCAGGCCACCGAGGTCTCCGAACGGCACCGGCACCGCTTCGAGGTCAACAACGCCTACCGCGACCGGATCGCCGAGAGCGGGTTGCGGTTCTCCGGCACCTCCCCGGACGGTCACCTGGTGGAGTTCGTCGAGTATCCGCGCGAGGTGCATCCCTTCCTGGTCGGCACCCAGGCGCACCCCGAACTCAAGAGCCGCCCGACACGTCCGCACCCGCTGTTCGTCGCGTTCGTCGGCGCGGCGATCGACTACAAAGCCGCAGAACGGCTTCCGGTGGAAATCCCCGAGCATCACGCGGGACAGCCGCTGACCGAACACGCCCGTGGCTGACCACGACTTCGAGACCGTCGGCTCCGAAATCATCTACCGCGGAAACATTTTCGCCCTCCGCAGCGACCAGGTGCGGATGCCCGGCGGTGTCATCGCCCAACGGGAGGTCGTCGAGCACTACGGTGCGGTCGCGGTGGCGGCGGTCGACGATCAGGACCGGCTGGCGCTGATCTACCAGTACCGGCACTCCGTCGGTCACCGGCTCTGGGAACTGCCTGCTGGTCTGCTGGATGCGGCGGGGGAGGATCCGGCCGAGGCGGCCGGGCGTGAACTGCTGGAGGAAACCGGAATCGTCGCCGAGGACTGGCAGGTGCTGCTCGACGTCGTCGCCACCCCCGGCTTCTGCGACGAGGCCATCCGGGTCTATCTGGCCCGCGCCCTGCGCGAGGTCGGCCGTCCGCCCGCCGACCACGAGGAGGCCGACCTCACGGTCCACTGGGTGCCACTGGGCGAGGCCGTCGACATGGTGCTGGCCGGGCAGATCGTCAACGCCACCGCGGCCGCGGGGGTACTTGCGGCCCACCTGGCGATCGTCGACGGCAAGCCCACCCGGCCCCTCGACGCGCCCTGGCCGGATCGCTCGTTGGCATTTGCGGCCCGGTTGGAGCAGCTGTGACGACGTTTCAGGCCGTCGCCCTGGACGGACAGTTGCAGGGCTACCTCGACCACCTGGCCATCGAGCGGGGGGTGGCCGCCAACACCATCTCCTCCTACCGGCGGGACCTGCGCCGGTACTCCGAGCACCTGACGCTGCGCGGGATCGCCGACCTCAAGGACACCACCGAGACCGATGTCAGCGACTTCCTGGTCGCCCTGCGAAAGGGGGACCCCGATACCGGGGCCACCCCGCTGTCGGCGGTGTCGGCCGCGCGCGCCCTGATCGCCGTTCGCGGGTTGCACCGCTTCGCCGCAGCCGAGGGCATCATCGGCCTGGATGTCGCGCGGGCGGTCAAGCCACCCACCCCGAGCCGCCGGCTGCCCAAGAGCCTGGCACTGGATGAGGTGCTGGCCCTGCTGGACGGCGCCGGGGGCGACGCCCCGACCGACGGGCCGCTGACGCTGCGCAACCGGGCACTGCTGGAGTTGTTGTACTCCACCGGCGCCCGGATCTCCGAGGCCGTCGGCCTGGACGTCGACGACGTCGACACCCAGGCGCGATCGGTCCTGCTGCGCGGCAAGGGCGGCAAGCAGCGACTGGTGCCGGTGGGCCGTCCGGCCATCGCGGCGCTGGACGCCTACCTGGTGCGGGGTCGCCCGGACCTGGCCGGGCGCGGACGCCGGGTCGGCTCGGGCCGGTCGGGCCCGGGGCCGGCGATCTTCCTCAACGCCCGGGGTGGACGGCTGTCCCGCCAGAGCGCCTGGCAGGTGCTCCAGGACGCTGCCGAGCGGGCCGGGATCACCGTGGCGGTATCACCGCACACGCTGCGGCACTCGTTCGCGACCCATCTTCTCGACGGCGGCGCCGATGTTCGCGTGGTGCAGGAACTGCTCGGTCACGCCTCGGTGACGACGACGCAGATCTACACCCTGGTGACGGTCAACGCGCTGCGCGAGGTGTGGGCCGGGGCGCACCCCCGGGCCTAGAGCTCAACCCCGGTACACCGACTCGAGAACGAGGTCGGGAACGTTGGTGTACTCGGCATGGGTCTTGTGCTCGACGGTGTCCCAACTCGTCTTTCCCGGCTGGCTGCGCATGTAGGCGCGGTACTTCGGGGAGCCCGGAATCAGGATGTTGTCGGCGACGACGATGCTGCCCGGATGCAGCCAGCCGCGCGCCACGATGCTCAGCAGGTCGGGCAGGTAGGCGTTCTTGTCGTGGTCGATGAACAGAAAGTCCAGGGCACCGGCGGTGACGCCGTGCTCGAGGGCGAGTGCGTCGAGTGTGCCTCCGCCGTCGCCGATGGTGCCCACAACGCAGGTCACCCGGTCGGCGACCCCGGCGTGCGCCCAGATCCGCCGGGCGTTGGCGGCGTTGGCCGGCGACATCTCGACGGAGAACACCCGGGCGTCCGGCGCCGCCCGGGCGATCCGCAGCGCGCTGTACCCGCAGTACGTGCCCAGTTCGAGGACGAGCCCGGCCCTGGACTCCGGCATTGCGCGCCGCACGGCGGCGTCGAGCAGTTCGCCCTTCTCATCACCGACGTTGATCAGGATGGACTGCTGGTAGGCGAAGCGGTCGATCGCCGCGATCGCGCCGTCGAGATCCCCGGCCGGGGATTGGGCCAGGACGTAATCCACCGCGGCCGCCTCCCTGCCGTCGCCGACCTGTCCCGTCCGCAGAACGCTGGGCATGCCGATCGCCAGCCGCAAGACCGACCATCTCAGAAACGGGATGCGGTCCTTGAGTGCCATGCGTCCACAGTAGGTGCCCGACCACCGATAGACTTTCGCCCGTGTTCGCCACGCCGCCTGTTCGCCTGTTCCGGGGGACCGGTCTAGGAGTTGAGGCGTGACTGACGAGGCAGTGGACTCAGCAGCAGGTCTGACCGGCCGCACGCCCCGCGCCATTCCCGAGCCCCGGCCGCTGTCGGAGCACGGACCCGCCGTGGTGATCGCCATGTGCAACCAGAAGGGCGGGGTGGGCAAGACCACCTCCACCATCAACCTCGGCGCCGCGCTGGCCGAGTACGGCCGACGGGTCCTGCTGGTCGATCTCGACCCGCAGGGCGCACTCTCGGCGGGGCTGGGCGTGCCGCACTACGAGCTCGCCCACACCGTCCACAACCTGCTGGTCGAGCCGCGGGTGGGAATCGACGAGGTGCTGATCCACACCCGTGTCCCGGACCTGGATCTGATCCCCAGCAACATCGACCTCTCGGCCGCGGAGATCCAGTTGGTCAACGAGGTGGGCCGCGAACAGACCCTCGGGCGGGTGCTGCGTCCGGTTCTGGACCGCTACGACTACGTGCTGATCGACTGCCAGCCGTCGCTGGGCCTGCTCACCGTCAACGCGCTGGCGTGTTCGGGCGGGGTGATCATCCCCACCGAGTGCGAGTTCTTCTCGCTGCGCGGTCTGGCGCTGCTCACCGACACCGTCGACAAGGTCCGCGACCGGCTCAACCCCAAGCTGTCGATCAGCGGAATCCTGGTGACCCGGTTCGACACCCGCACGGTGAACGCCCGCGAGGTGATGGCCCGTGTCCTGGAGCGCTTCGGCGACCTGGTGTTCGACACCGTGATCACCCGCACCGTGCGGTTCCCCGAGACCAGCGTCGCCGGCGAGCCCATCACCAGTTGGGCGCCGAAATCCGGTGGCGCGCAGGCATACCGCGCGTTGGCCCGCGAGGTCATCGACCGCTTCGGCAAGTGACCGGGCAACTAGCGCCCGAGAAGGGCTCGGAGCCGGTTTCCTCCGACGCCCCGGACAAGGCGCCGGAAAAAGGGTTCCGGGTCCGGCTGACCAATTTCGAGGGGCCGTTCGACCTGCTGTTGCAGCTGATCTTCGCGCACCGCCTCGATGTCACCGAGGTGGCGTTGCACACGGTCACCGACGAGTTCATCGCCTACACCCGGGCCATCGGTCCGTCCCTGGAACTCGACGAGACCACCGCGTTCCTGGTGATCGCGGCGACGCTGCTCGACCTCAAAGCCGCTCGGTTGCTGCCCGCCGGCGAGGTGCAGGACGAGGAGGATCTGGCGCTGCTGGAGGTCCGCGACCTGCTGTTCGCCCGGCTGCTGCAGTACCGCGCGTTCAAGCACGTGGCCGAGATGTTCGCCGAACTTGAGGCCGCCGCGCTGCGCAGCTATCCGCGCGCGGTGAGCCTGGAGGACCAGTTCGCCGAGCTGCTGCCCGAGGTGATGATCGGTGTCGGCGCGCAGAGCTTCGCCGAGATCGCCGCGGCGGTGTTCACGCCCCGGCCGGTGCCGACGGTGTCCACCGACCACCTGCACATGGCCCGGGTGTCGGTTCCCGAGCAGGCGGAGCGGTTGATGGCCATGCTGGAGCGCCGCGGCGTCGGGCACTGGGCGTCGTTCTCCGAACTGGTCGCCGAGTGCACCGAGCCCATCCAGATCGTCGGCCGCTTCCTGGCGCTGCTCGAGCTCTACCGGGCGAAGGCGGTAGCATTCGAGCAGTCAGAACCACTTGGAGTACTCCAGGTTTCGTGGACCGGAGACCGCTTGACGAACGACGAGCAGGTACGAGCCGAGTGGGAAGAGCAATGAGCCAAGAGACCGAAGCGATCGCCGAGACGAGCGCCGGCGAACCGGACCGCGACGACATCGTCGGCGAATCATTCGGCGGCGGTGAGCAACTCGAGGGTGACCATCCCGAGGATGACCGTCTTGATGGCGATAGTGCCGAAGTCGTGTACGTCGATGACGTCGACGACGACGAGTTGGCCCGCATCCTGGAGGCCATGCTGCTGGTGGTCGATTCACCGGTGAGCACCGAGACCCTGGGGGCGGTGACCGAGCAACCGGTGCATCGCATTTCGGAGATCCTGCACCGGATCGCCGACGACCTGACGGCCCGCGACAGC